>NZ_VFVS01000030.1:0-46233 GCF_006442215.1 Mesorhizobium sp. B2-3-11
GCAATATAGAATTGGCCATCGCGTATCTTTTGTTCGGCAACGATGATGCCCGGCTGGGTCTCCAGTCGCGACACATAAGCCTGCCAGCGCTGCCCGGATTGCCATGAAAGAAAGAACCAACCGCCTGCCAGAACCAACAGCAGCAGGCCCAGGCCCACCACCAGCCACGGAAATCCCTGGTTTGATTCCTCCTGCTTCAGCTCGACGCAAGTCTGCAGCTGCGCCTCTATGCCGGCCAACTGCGACCCGTCGCCGTCAAACTCCATTAAAGCCTGCGAGTAGTCCTCATGGACACGGAGCAACACCTCGCGAACTATGTCATGCAGTCCTTCTGGGGGGTTTCCTCGGATCACCGAAACCAGGGTCGCGAACGGTCCTACTTCTGACCAGAGACGAAGGTCGCCAAAACGAATAGTGTCCAGGCCGCTCTGCTCCTTCTCGTTGAATGAGTCCTTCACAAAGTCTTGGATTGCACTCAGCATAGAAGATATCAGTTGAGGATCTTCGCTAGTCGCATTGTCGGCAGCTACATGCGCTATCAAGAGCCCAGAAGTGCGGTTAATGAGAAAGACATGTTCAACACGATAAAGAAGAGAATGTTTAAGCACAACTTCCGAGAAGCTGGCCCCAGTTCTCCAAGATTCAAGTCTCCACTTGAGCCCATGCCAGGTAAATATATGCCTTAAGGTTTCGTTCAGCGACTGAAAGGTCTGATCAATCCTTTCCCCGATTGACTTGCGAATTGCTGGAAGAAATACAGGGTATAATATATCTGTCAGCGTGCGCGGGCTCTTCTGGATCGACCGTTGCACAGCCCTTTCGACAGCCGGCGTAAGGGCCTCGCCGAGTTGCGCATGAGGGGCTCGTGCGGCCGCACCGGGAAGCACGTCGCCCACTGCTGCGGCAAGCTGCTCCGGTTCGTCGAGCAGATGCGTAACTCGTGAAAGCTCTGAAATTTCGCGGCTGACCAGCAACTGGCGCAGCGTTTCCATGCGAGGATCGGCGGATGGAACTCCGTCGAGACGCGCACGGTAGTCCGGATCAACGTTCCGGGCAATTTCGATCAAAAGACGGGCCAGAGCCTCGCGATCAATCTCTGTATCGTTCGAGGCTGTTCTATGCGGAAGGCTGATTGGGTCGACGGTCGACGTCAAATCCGATCAACTCACTTTCCAGCTACGGTCCGAGTTGTTCTTGCTGCCGACGGGATCCTGATTCAGACATTTTGCAACCTCGACAAACAGGCCAGCCAAAAGATTTCGATCAGTCTTGACGTTGCCGAGATCGGAAAACATTTTTTCCATCAGCATCTGAATGCCTTCATTCTTTTGCTTGATTTCCTCACGCAGCAAATGATCGTTTCGATTTATCCGGTCGGCAATTTCGCGCTCAAGCTCGTTCAATTGATCCGACAATGCGCGCACCTGCTTTTCAAGCGCCTGATTTTGTTCGCGAAGATTTCGGTCAATCTCCTTGTCGGCGTCGGCTCGCGCGTCTTTTTCGTTCCGCAACTGCGCCGCAAGCGAGTCGATCTGCTTTTTCGCATTTGACTCGTACATTTCAAGATTGCGCTTGGCCTCGGATTCGACATCCTTGAAGCGCTGCAAGACCCGTTCTTCAAGCTTGGAAAAGCGGCGGTCATAGTCCTGCATCTGGTTGCCGAACAGCAGATCACGTATCTTGTCGACACCTACAGCGTCGCCGGGGGTCCCGCTCTCGCGAGCCTGGCCCGCCATGAAGGCGAGCCCGTTGGCGTCTGCATTACTTGTCAGATTTCCGTCCGCTTTATTTGCCGGAGAAGCGGTACTCGAAGATTCCTTGGCCATCCCTATACCCTTCATTTAAACAGCTATCAGCATGCTAATTTAGCAACTAGTAAAGATGTCAGCAAAATACCCGGCTCGCAAGCCGGAATCTTCTCCGCCTAAGCCGGTTCACGCGTAAATTTGACATACGCTCGAGCTCGACAATCTGCCCAGTGAACAGACCCTTTTGCGTTATCATGTGCGTAGATTGGCGGCGCCCTGGATCCATGATTAGCAACTGCGGCGCGCTCGCAGTTCGGCCGCGGTTCCGATTAGTTCGATCAGGATCAGCTTGCCCTCGCGTCTTCGCCCGTGACCATCTTTTGTTGCCGGGCGGCGCAGCACTAAGGCTCGGGCATGAGCGCTTGCCATTCACGCCTGTCTTCAGGTCTTTTTTTGCTACCCTAATTGACCCGATCTTGACAGGGCAGCGCTGCCATCCGATTCCGGTATCGGGTTTCGACATTCCCAACTCTTGCAGAAGAAAACGAAAGCTCAATGGTCCAGAATAATGCTATCGCAAGGGTGTGGTACCGATGTCCAATGTCGAGCAAAACATCGGCGCAATGCATGCCGGCATTCGCCGGCAGACCTGCCGGATACTGGGTACAGTCATGGTCGACGTTGGGCTCGAATGGATCGGCATTGATCGTGACGGCGTGCGCCGACAAAGGCCAACGCAACTTGTTCTACCTGTTACGATGCGGGCGCGGGTGAGACAACGTGGCGTATAATCCATTGGTCTCAATCGTAGTTCCCGCGCACAACGCGGAGGTAACGCTGACGCGCGCACTCGATTGCCTTCTCGATCAGGAAACCGCGGATTGGGAGGCGATCATCGTCGACGACGCCTCCACGGACCGCACCCTCGCAATCATCGCCGCTTATGTGGAACAGGATGCCCGATTTCGGACCTTGAGTTCTTGCGCGAAAAGCCCCGCCGGCGCACGTAACAACGGGATTTCGGCGGCGCGCGGCCACTGGCTGATGTTTCTGGATGCCGACGACTGGGTGGATGCCAGCTTCCTTACGAAAATGCTGGCCGCACTGAAAACCGCTCCTGATGCAGTGGCCGCCTATTGCGGTTCGCGGCGCGTGATGCCCAATGGAGCACTCACCCCGGCGAGCATCGCGCCCGAGGTCGCAAGCCAGCCCTTCGAAACGTTCGCCCGCCGATGTGCCATCGCCACTCACGCGCTGCTGGTCGATCGGGCGACAGTTGTGGAGTTAGGCGGTTTTGATGTGTCGCTTTCCACCTGCGAGGGGTGGGATCTGTGGCAGCGCGTCGCACGTCTGGGCAAAAATTGGGTGATGGTGGACGAGCCGCTCGCCTTTTATCGGACCAGCCCCAACGCGCTTACCCGCAATGCGAAGCAAATGCTGGAAGACGCGGAAATCGTTGTCGCCCGCGGTTTTTCCACCGACCCGAGGGTCAGGCACCCCGCGCCGGCGCATGCCAATGGGGCGATCTCGGCGGACGGCCGCACCGCTTCCGAAGCACTGGCGTGGTTTGCCTTGTGGAACGCTGCGTCGGATTGCGGCAGCGGCGGCGGCTTGATCAACCCGCAATCCCTGCGCGCGCTCCCGGCAAGGCGTAAGTGGGCGCGCGAGATCGCCAAGGTGACCTTCGACGGCCTGATGGTAGGAAGCCTATCGATGCCAGCCCATATGGCTGCCCTGTGGGACAGGTTTGGCGGCGCCATCACCGAGTTGATCATCGAACTCGGCAAGGTCTGGGGCGACCCGGTTGCGGGTCGTCGGGTCCAGTATCATCTCGAGCAAATGCTGCTCGATGCCGACGATCTTGCCGCTCCTCGCAGGCTGGCGCGCACCCTCGGAATTCGCGTCGACGCTCGAAATCCAGCCTCGACCGAGCTTCCGGAAGGAATCGATCAAATCTATGCTTACCTGATGATGGATAGCCAGATCGAGGCTGTCGTGCAGATCGGCGTACTCGGGAGAGTGACAAGGCGCCATTGGACTGAACTGATCCTAAATTTCGCACCGCAAAAGGACGACGGTGCAAACACATCAAGCACGCTGGCAGCCGAGGCACTGTCGACCACAGCGGAACGCCGGCCTGATCCGGACAGCCACTTCGGTAAACTCGCGCAATTGATGTCGGAAGCGCGGGAACTGGTTCGGTCAAGCGCCGAAGCAACGCAGCCGCTTCCGGCGCCGCGCCGTGCACCGGCCTCGAATGGCCACAACAAGGATCGTACGTCGTTCTGGAACCGGTATTTCGCGACAGAGGATCCCTGGAACTACAGCTCGCCCTACGAACAGGAAAAGTATGAGCGGCAGCTCGAAATTCTGCCGGCCGGTCCCATCGGACGGGCGCTTGAACTGGCCTGTGCGGAAGGCCATTTCACGCGCCAATTGGCGCCCCGAGTGGGCCATTTGACTGCCACCGACATTTCCGCCGTAGCCATCGAGCGGGCGCGCGCGCGCTGCATCGACCAACCGAATGTCGAGTTCGGCGTACTGGATTTTTTTGCGGACACGCTGCCCAACGAGATGGATCTGATCGTCTGTTCGGAAGTGCTCTACTACCTCGATGATCTCGCCGGGTTGCGGCGCATCGCCAAAAAATTCGTTGAGGCACTGGCGCCTGGCGGGAGTTTCATCAACGCACACGCATTCGTGCTACGCGACAATATTGAAAGGACGGGTTTCGACTGGAACACATTCGGTGCACAAACGATCTCGCAAACCCTGGCAGAGACCGAAGGCCTCGTCCTTACGCAATCGATCCAGACCGAACTCTATCGGATAGATCGCTTCTGCCGCCTGTCGCCGGATCACGTGGCGACGGAGCCGGTGATTGATCATGTGCCGGTCCGCGCACCCCTAGCATTGGGCGTCGCGCGTAATATCGTCTGGGGCGGGGCGCGGGTCTTACGCCGCGACGTCGCTCGTGGCGAGCGGCGGCAACGTATCCCTGTCCTCATGTATCACAGCGTCGCCGATGAAGGTCCGGCCGCGCTCGCCCGTTTCCGGCTCACGCCCGCTGCATTCGCAAGCCAGATGGCATGGCTGCGCGCAAATGGCTTTCACGCGATCATGTCCGAGCAACTGGAATGGTCCATCGCCAACCGTCAGCCTTTCGCTGGCCGCCCGGTGCTCATCACCTTCGATGACGGATTCCAGAACTTTGCCGACCATGCCTGGCCGATCTTGCGTGCGCACGACCTGGCCGCGGAAGTGTTCCTGGTCACGGACCTGGTGGGTGAAAGTGCAAAGTGGGACGCTCTCAGCGGTCCGCCGACGCCGCTTATGGACGCCGGAACCGTGCGCCGTCTCGCCGCCGAAGGTGCTTTCTTCGGCAGCCACCTGGCGACGCACCGCCCCATCGATGGTCTGTCGAGCTCTGACCTGGCGGCCGAGCTCCTGCGCTCTCGGATGTTCATCGAACGGTGGACCGGCCGTCCAACCACGGCGTTCGCGGCACCCTACTCCGTCACCGACGGACGGCTCGGCAGGCTGGCGAAGGAGTCCGGCTATCGGATCGGCTTCGGCGGCAGACACGGGCCGGCGGACCTCAATAGCGACCCCATCGACCTTCCGCGCATCGAGATTCGTGGGGATCGCTCGCTCGATGATTTTGTTGCCATCGTCGAGGCCGTGCTCAATTGAACGGTGAACTTTGTCCGTGTCATTATTTCCGCCCACAATGCCCAAGATCGACGAGACGCTTCGCAGCGTGACCTTGCGGTCCTAGGGAGCGCTCGAGACATGGCTGTTGACGATGGCTCACGCGAACAGATTGCGGCGATCGCCTGATTTCCGCGGAGATCGACAGGCGCGTGCGGCTGATCGAGCAGGCAAAAACGCCGACAACCCCATGCCGACATTCAGAGCACCTGCACCAGTGTGGCATGTGCCGCCCTAAGGCTCGAGACAGACGAAGGATTTCCATCCATTCGCACCGGGGCAGGTTTTTGGTAAGCTGCCGCAGGGCAAACGGTGGAGCTGTTGTTCCAGTGGTCAACGATCGTCTTCTCGAACGCAAGATGACCGAGATCGAGCAAGCGCGAGCATGGAGCCCGCGCGTCATCTCAAAATTCGAAACGCTTATCAGGAGCGGCGACGACCTTGCGTTGTATCGTGTCAATCCGCTGGCCTTCGCCCGGGACCGCGCAATCGCCGAGCCTGAAGCAATCGACCTCTTCCTTCACGCGGCTCGCTGCGGCCTGTTCGATATGAGCTGGGACGTGCTCTGTCCCCAGTCCGGGATGGTGCTCGACAGTTTCGGCGCCCTGCGCACACTGCAGACCCATTACGTCTGCGGCCTGTGCGACGTATCGGGCGATACAGACCTCGACGATTTCATCGAGGTCTCCTTCTCTGTGTCGCCCCATTTGCGGCGCCTTCCGTTCCACGAGCCCGAGACGCTTTCTGTCGAGGATTTTCATTGGAAGCTACGCTTTGGCAATGACGGGCGGCTGCCCGGGCAGGACGTGCGTTTTCTGGACCTTTTGCGAGGCTTAGTGCGGGGCATGACGTTCCTGCCTCCGGGCACCACGACAATGCTGCGCGCCGACTTCGATGCCGGATCCCTGTCGGGCGTCAACGTGCAGACACAGGCGGCGTTCGCTGTAGCTATAACAGGGGATCCGGTGTTGGCGCCGACACTTCTTAAGATCAACTATGACGGCAAGCGTTTCTTGCCGGCGTTGCCGGTCGTGCCGCCCGGTCCGGTTGTCATTGAAGTTGCAAATACCGGGTCCGGTCGTGGCTCGTTGCTTCTCATCAACTGGCCGCCCGAGCTTGTCGCGTTGAAGACCAAACCGGCGCTCGATTTCGATCCATATGTTTCCGGCGGGGCTCTGCTTGCGCGACAAACCTTCCGCCAGCTCTTCCGTTCCGAGCGTGTCGACGAGAAGGAGGGGCTCGGCATCCGGCAGATCACCTTCCTGTTTACGGACCTCAAGGGCTCCACCGCCATGTATGAGCGTCTGGGCGACCTCAACGCCTATGCTCTAGTCCGCGAGCATTTCGCGCTTCTCAATGCTGCGGTCCACCAGCATTCCGGCGCTGTCGTAAAGACGATCGGAGATGCGGTCATGGCAGTATTCTCGCGGCCACCGGATGCGATTTCGGCCGCCCTTCACATTTTTGAAGAAATCGATCGCTTCAACTGCGACAATGTCAGGCCGGGGATCATCCTAAAGATGGGTGCCCACTGCGGTCCATCGATCGCCGTCACACTCAACGAGAACCTCGACTACTTCGGCCAGACCGTTAATGTCGCGGCACGCGTGCAGTCACTGGCGGAAGCCGGGCAGATTTGCATCTCCGAAGCGCTCTATTCCGCGCCAGGCGTGAGCGACCTGCTTGCCGGCCTAGGCATCGTCGCGTTTGATGCGCCTCTTCGAGGTGTGGAGGGCGATGCGACTGTCTATCGCATTGTGCGAGGATAGACGCACACGGCGATGCTTTTGGCTGCCTTCATGTGTACAGCTGTGTCGGAACCCAGATAGGCGCGCGTATCCGCTCGTCTGCAATCAGTCCTCGGCCGGCCCTGCAGGGTCATGCGCCCAGTTTCCATCACATAGCCTCGGTCGGCGATGCCCAGCGGGGCACACGCGTTCTGCTCTACCAAAAGCACCGTGACGCCCAGCGTCTTCGAATTGCTGATCCATGATTTGCGCGACCAGACCCTACGCAATGGTCTAGCTTGAACGATGGAGTCTTGTATCACAACATCGGCTCTTCAACGTAGGAGCAATGGCGGGCATAGATGTCGTTGCTTGCCGATTTGACCGGAAGGCTAACAGCACGATGCCACTCATGATTCGACGATTGGGAGCCAAGTATCTGGCACGCCCGACACAACGTCTCCGACATCTGGGCGCGATGTTTGTCCTGGTTGCCAGGGCGCTGATTGTTGGGATCGCCCTCTTGTTGGCTGGTCAGGCAGAGGCTCAGGCGCCGGCAACCGTCCCGCCTGAAAGGGTCAAACAGCTATTCGAGCTGCTCGACGATGCGTCAGTGAAGGCCTGGGTGGCCGAACAGCGAAATCAGGACGCTGGGTCAACGAGAGCGCCTGCGGAGACAGGAGCTTCTCCGGCCGACGCACCGTCCGGCGCAGCGACCGCACCAGGCCAGATGAATACGATGGCATCCTCGACGCTCGATATGATCAGGCATCATATCGGAATAATCGTGCACACTTTGCCCCTGCTGCCAAGCCAGTTCGCGCGCGTTCGGGCAAAGACCATGGAGGATATGTCCAGCAAGGGATCTGCCGGTGTACTCTTGCTGATTGCGATGTTCATCGCTGCCGGCCTGGCGTTCACTTGGGCAACATACAAGTTGACCCGTCCATTTCGTCTCTGGATTATCGCGCAACCGAAGGGTACGCCCGTTGGGCGGGCCAAGAAAATCGGCGGTCGCATGCTTTATTCCAGCATGCTGATCGTCTCGTTCGCACTGGGCAGCGCCGGCGCGTTCATGCTGTTCGACTGGCCAATGCTTATCCGCGAGATTGTACTGACATTTCTGATGGCGGCAGTCATTACATGGGGTGTGCGCATGTACGTCATGGCCATACTCGTCCCTTCCTTCATGAACGTCGAGAACGCTGTAGAAGTTCGTGCTTTGCCGATCACCAACGAAGCGGCTGACCATTGGTCCTATTGGCTACCTCGAATCGTTGGCGTCTTCGCCTTCTTCGCCGCCGCGTTCATCCTCTTGCCAGGTCTCGGCATCGATCAGGACGGAATGATGGTCCTGTCGCTTGGCGCCGATTTCGTGCTGCTGTTGCTTTTGCTGCTGGCCATCTGGCGTCGGCCAAGAACGCAGCGAGACGGTGCGCGCCACAGCGTTCACACGGAAGCGACATGGCTATTGACGGCTTATTTGGTCGTCCTGTTCCTGCAGCGCATCGCCGGGCTTTATGTAATGTTCTGGTTCACCTTCGCCGCATTCTTCCTGCCGTTGGCGATCGTGATGACGCAGCGCGGAGTTAATTTCGTCCTGCGGCCAGGTTCGGAAGATCTCGGCCGACCTACGATCCCGGCGGTGGCGATCGCTGTCATCGATCGCGGGATCCGTATGATTTTTATCCTGGCGGCGGCTTACTTTCTCGCGCGTGTCTGGGGTCTGGACATGCAATCCATGCGCGACAGCGATACGACGACCTTCATATTGCGCGGCCTGATTAATGTTGTGGTCATTGCCCTCGCGGCCGATTTCGGCTGGTCGATCATCAAGGCCTTGATCGAACGAAAGCTGGGGATTGAAACACCACACCCTGTCATCAGCGACGAAGAGGCCCCGATGCTCGATCCGCAGCAGGCGCGGCTGCACACGCTGTTGCCGATCCTCCAGAACATTCTGCTCGCATCGATCATCGTGATGGCGGTGCTTATGATACTCGCCTCGCTCGGTATTCAGATCGGCCCGCTGATCGCAGGCGCTGGCGTTGTCGGCGTGGCGGTGGGCTTTGGGGCACAAACCATCGTCAAGGACATCATTTCGGGCGTGTTTTTTCTGCTCGACGATGCGTTTCGTGTCGGCGAATATATTTCCTCCGGCAATTACAAGGGCACTGTAGAAAGCTTTTCGCTGCGTTCGGTGAAGCTGCGCCACCATCGGGGTCCGCTGTTTACGATTCCTTTCGGTGAACTCGGGGCCGTCCAGAACCAGAGCCGTGACTGGGTTATCGACAAATTCAACATCACCGTCGGATATGACACCGATATCGAATTCGCTCGCAAGCTGATCAAGCGGATCGGCCTCGAATTGGCGGAAGATCCCGAGTTCAAACACTGGGTGCTCGACCCGATCAAAATGCAGGGCGTGCAGGAGTTCGGCGAGTACGGCATCGTATTGAGGGTCAAGGCCACAACCAGACCGGGAGGCGCCTTCGCTATGAAACGCAAATTCTATGTACGCCTCCGCCAGGTCTTCAAGGAGCAGGGCATCGAACTCCCATTCCCAACCGTCCAGGTCCAGGGGCTACAGAATCCACATGGGGCAGAGAATGCGCCGTTGGACATCACACCCGCGTTAAAAATGGCCGCCGCGCAATCGCACACCATTCGTCGCCGAAAAAAAGCCAGCACAATGGAATAGCAAAGAGCGCCGTCAATCGATGGGCCACGCCGGCGCTCTGCGCAAAACGGCTATCTAGGCTGGATTCTCCAAGCCCCTTTTGCTAGCCAGACAGGATGAGCAACCGATTGCCGCCCGCATGGGCAAAGCACCTCAAGACCCAACCTTCGCCGAAGGCGGCATCACCGAAGGCTACGCCACTCAAAGCGCAGTCTAAGGCAGGCCCCCACCGCAGCCACGCCGACGACTTGCTTTTACGGCAGGCGCTCGAGTTGCAGCAGGCCGAACGTCTGTCCGAGGCTGAGGAACTGTGCCTCAGGGTCCTGGCTCGCACGTCAAACCATCCCCTAGCTCTGTATATCCTGGGAACGCTCGGGGTCGGTTTCGATAACGAAAAGTCACTGCGATATTTCGCTCGGGCGGTGGCAGAGGATCCGCAGAACCCCTACTACCATCTCAGCCTCGGCGAGACCTATTTGAAGGTCAGCGAATTTACGCCGGCGATCAGGCACCTTCAGTATGCCCTGGACTTGAAGCCGGATCTGGTGGAAGCGCTTTGCGCCTTGGGCGATGCATACAATGCGTTTGACAAGGGGGAAATGGCGCTGCCGCTCTTTGAGAAGGCGCTCAGGGTCGACCGAGATCATCCCGTAGCCCGGTTGGGGCTGCCCCGCGCGCTCGCAAGCCTCGGCCGTATGGACGAAGCCGGGGTTCATCTGAAAGAGGCAATAGAACGGCGCATCGCGGTACCGGCTGCCCACAATGCACTTGTACACACGCGCAAATTCGCTGGAGAGCCGCCAGAACTCGGGGCAATCCTGACGGAGCTTCAAGACCCTGGCCATGGACCGGAGGGAGCGGCAGCGCTTCATCACGCCGCGGGAAAGGTTCTCAACGACCTCCATCGCTATAAGGAGGCGATGGATCACTTCAAGAGGGGGAATCAAGCCGGGGGCCATACATTCGATCTGCAATCTTACCGTCGCTGGGTCGATGTCATGATCGAAACCTTCACGCCGGAACTGGTCGCTTCAAGAGCCGCGTACGGCAATCCCTCGGAGGCGCCTGTATTCGTCGTCGGCATGCCCCGTTCGGGCACGACATTGACGGAGCAGATCTGTGCCAGCCACCCCAATGTTCATGGCGCAGGCGAGCTCAGCAAGCTTAGGCGAATAGCCAGTGGACTCGGTGTCGTAGACGGCTCCAACGCGAGCCTCGGTCAATCGATCGCGATGATTACTCCCGATCTGACCAGGACTTTGGCCGAAGAGCACCTTGCTTATCTGCGCGAGCGGGCTCCCGACTCGCTGCGAATTGTTGACAAGATGCCTCACAATTTCGAGATGATCGGCCTGGTTGGCGTTCTTTTCCCTAAAGCGCGTATTATTCATTGTCGTCGCGACGCCATCGACAATTGCATCTCCTGTTTCGTCCTGCAGTTCAATAGAGCCCACAGCTACAGTGCCGATCTTGAGACGCTGGGGCTTTACTACAGGGAATATGATCGCTTGATGCGGCATTGGGATAGTGTTTTCCCGGGTCGTATTTTCGAAAATCGCTACGAGACGTTGATCGAAAATCAGGAGCAGCAGTCGCGCCGGCTCATAGATTATCTCGGACTGCCGTGGGACGATGCCTGCCTGCGCTTTTTTGACAGGGGCGGCTCCGTAAATACCTACAGCAATTGGCAGGTCCGCCAGCCGATCTATACGTCATCCGTCAAGCGTTGGAAGAATTACGAAAGCGAGATTCAGCCGTTGATCGAAGCCTTGGGCGATCTTGCCGAGGTTTGACAGGTAGTGCTTGATGCTACGCGCATCTTAGGTTGCATCCTATCCCGCTGGCGTACGCTTTCCGCCGGGAGGGTTTCCTCAGGCTGAGTTCCTTCACACCCGCTCTGTCCCGCCTGCGTATCCTGGCCACAGAGCCTCCCACCTTCGCGCGTCGCTTTGCCAAGCAGTTTTGGCTCCTTCTTTCCTTTCGCTGCGAGGATTGCTCTTCCACGTCTGCAAGCGTGGCAGCAGGCGGGCGGCCATGCCATCGGCTGTCCGAAGTTCCATACGAACGGCATGAAAAAACCCGGCGGTTGCCCGCCGGGTTTTTCGATTTCAATCAGGCAGCGCCTGTTAGAAGGAGCGCTGGAAGCGGAGCATACCGCCGACGCTGTTCTTCTTGTCGGCATTCGTCCAGTTCGAGAAGCCCACATCGTCGAAATGACCTGCGTGCAGGTAGTCGACTTCGGCCGTGACCGTGAAGCCAGGAACGATGTCATAGGCAATGTTCGCCGCGATGCCGAGGTTCTTCCAGTCGTCATACGAAGCCTGGGCGTTGAACGAGGTCTTCTCGTTGAACTTGTAGGTGCCACCGCCCCACACTGCCCAGTTGCCGCCCCACTGCTTGTAGAAGCCGCGGCCGCCAGCCGGGAGCGCATAGGTAGGATCGTTGTAATTGTCGTCGGTGCCGTAGCCAGCCATGATCCACAGCGACAGTGCGCTGGAGACATTCACGTCCAAGCGAACCTTGCCGGCCACTTCTTCGTAGTTGCTGTCATAAGCGACGACACCGGTGATGGCGCCCCAACCCTGCGTCCACTTCACGCCGCCGACGACATGCGGAACGTAGCTGTCGATCGTGCCAACGCCGTAGGCACCAGGAGAGCCTGCGCCCGAACCTTCTTCAAGCGAAACCACCGCCGAGAAGCCGTTGCCGGCGTCGAAGTAGTACTGCACGACGTTGGTGTCGAAGTCGCCGTAAGGAACAAGCGTATCCTGGATCACGTTGCCGGCATAACCGATGAACGTGTTGAAGGCCGATTCGTCCTTACCGACGCGCAGGCCGCCGAGCTGGATCCAGGCGAAGTTCAGCGAGGCGCCCGAGTTACCGGCAGGATTGCCATTGTAGGTGGCATAGCCGTTGCGATTGTTGAAGTTGAAGCGGGTCTCGGTGTAGGTCTTCAAGGTGCCGAGTTCGGTTTCCTGGCCGGTCCAGGTCTTCAGCGTGAAGCGGGCCTTCTTGCGCCAAGTCTCCTGTTCGTCACCGGACTCCACGTCACGGGACTTCGCACCATCGAACGAACCGACGTCGCCACCGCTGATGTCATAACGGACATAGCCGCCGATGCGCAGGCAGGTTTCGGTGCCGGGGATGTAGAAGTAGCCAGCGCCGTAGACGTCGCAAATCTTGACGTATTCAGCGGGCTCCGGCTCGGCGACGACGACGGCGTCGGCGGCGCGCGCACCGGAAACTGCGAGCAGAGCCGCAGCGGAGCCGAGGAGAAGGCTCTTGATGTTCATTTTCTGACCTCCAGTCAAAAGTTAAAAAACGGGTCTGGGTATTCTTTGCTGAAGGACAGCGTTCCCTGCCCCATCCCCACTACCGAAAAAGATGCGCACCGCGCCGCTTCCTCGAAACCGACATTACCCATGAGCCAGCGGCGTTCAACAACGATCGTACCGGCGAAAGGGCCGTTCGGCTGCTATCCCCGACCTGTGTTGCAGAAACGTCACGATTTGGCCTCACTTGGAAAGCTCTCGTTAACCATCGGGGCCGCCGCAACCGCTTGTTTCCAGCCGAATCCAGCGATCGGAGGACGGAATATGGCGAGGTCGCGAGTCGCCAGCCAGGGAATTGCCGCAGATCCGCCGCACCCGACGAAAGGCCGAAATGTTCGGCGCGCTCACCCTTCTCCATATAATGACAAGGGCCTTGTTGATTGTGCCGGCGCTTTTCTTTATCCAGCGGCGCAACGCAGAGGCGGCCGAGTGGTCGAAGGCGCTGCCCTGCTAGGGGAGGCTCAATCTTTTGGTTGATCCGAAACTCCCGGCCACTGTTCCGCAAGGCTTACAGCATGGGAGATCTCCAGAGCCTGCACGAGTTCCGCCGCCAGAAAGAGCGGGCGGGACGGATTCGTTTTCTCGAGAGGGATGAAGAGGCGCGGCTGTTCGCCGCCATCAAGAGCCGCAGCGAGGAGGCTTACAGGCTTTCCGTCTTCCTGGTCGATAGCGGCTGCCGTCTCGGCGAAGCGCTCGGGCTGACCTGGAACGACATCAAGGACATCGCGTCAGTTTCCAGACCATCATATCCGGTCGCAGCCGCACCATCCCGATGACCGAGCGGGTCAAGGAGGTGATCAAGCTGCCTCCGAACGGACGCTCTCGGCCGAAAGGCCCGTTCACCAAGTTGAGCCAGGCACAGTTCGGTGCCATCTGAACGAGGCGAAAGCCGAGGTCGGACTTGGCGCCGACCACCAGGTCGTGCCGCACATCCTGCGTCACACCTGTGCTGCGCGCCTCGTCCGGGGCGGCATCGATATCAGGCGTGTGCAGATGTGGCTGGGTCATCAGACGCTGTCGATGACGATGCGCTACGCGCATCTGGCCGTCAACGATCTCGATGGCTGCGTCACCGTGCTCGAAGGGCTGCTACCGGCAGCGCAGGAGATCAAGAATGAAACCGGGTCATGATGAAGGTCTCGACAGGAACCGCGCGCAAAAGCGCTAGCGACCGGGGTCTTTTCGCGGAGTTTAGGTTTGGTCGTGCTCGAACACAATGTAGGCCAAGCATTACTCCAAGCAACGTCATCATCTCCACTGGACGGAACGTTGCCAATTGTGCATTGTGTTTGCCTTCTATGACCTCCGGAACGCACTGACGTACTAGTTCTCCTCGGCTAAACAGCGGTCACGCGACTTGGGTGCATTTGAATGAGGTAATCTGCATGGTCACTAGGCGGCGATTCTCACGAGGCGGAAACCTTGTTAAGCAGGCCAGCCGACCGAGACTGGAAAATACGGTGGCTGCCGCCGCGTCGAAAATTCTTCTTGAGCACGATCCGACAATCGGCAAGCCGGCCCTTAGAATTGCCGCGAAATTGGCAGGGTATATATCTTCAGCAATCACTGTTCAAACTCAGGCTGTTCAGCGAGCCCTCCCAACCATTGAGGATGACGTTGAAAACCTCGCTCAGATATTTATCGGTCATATGGTGGCAGAGGCACAAGGCCGATTTGACCCACGACTGCAGCGTTTCAAAGCGGTACCGCCACCGGCGGTCCCCCAAGCGCCTCTCAGTGCGGCGAGTGATTGGGCTGGGCCGGTAGCTGGGCCAACAGTGATAGAAAGACATTTTGGGATACCGAGGTCGACGCTCTTTCGGTGGCAGAAACGCGATGAGGTGATCGCACTTAAATCCGGAAGCAGCAGGTTTGTTTTTCCATTGAAGCAGTTTGTCGATGCTCGCCCTGCAGATGGGATAGCCGAATTGATCGCGATGTTTGGCGACCATCGGCTTGCCTGGAAATGGTTGATGGCACCGACGGACAAGCTTGGCGGGAACCCCCCGATAGATACTCTGTTAACTGGTAAGCTAGCCAATGTTGTTGCTGCCGCGCGCCTGGCCTTGGGGGAGGCACCTGATGTTTAGCCCCGGCATTTGGTGGCGGTTGTTCAGTTGAGAACTTGGCGCAACGCAACATGACCCCAAGCGGCTGCCCGCGGCCCGTCGTCTCAATGACGACCCTTCCAGCCAGCCATTCTCGACAAGCAGTTGGACAGCCTTGCCATCGCGCCCTCCTCCTGACGAACACCTTGGAACGGTCAAGCCGTCGGTGCCGTGCCGTGCCGCTCGCGCGCGGTCTTGCGGATTATTTCCGCGATTTCCGGGCTACTGCTGCATAGCATCTGGAAATCCGCCGCGTGCAGCGACAGGAGTGAGACCGCCGTTGCGGCGCTGACGGTCGCCGTACGCGGTTCGCCGCTCATCAGCGCCATCTCGCCGAAGAAGGCGCCAGGGCCAAGCTCCACCGGGTTCGACATCACGACGCTCACCCGCCCCTCCACAACAAAGAACATCCGATCCCCGGTCTCGCCCCTTCGGCAGATCACGGCGCCGGCCGGCAAACTACGAGGCCTCAAGGCGCACGATCTCGACCAGCGCGGCCGGGCCCAGCTTCTGAAACAACGGCACAGCGGCGACCAATTGCCAATTGCGGACGAAATCCTCGCGACGGATTTCTTGATAGAAGCCGGAGGCAAGAATGCCGGCCCACAGCGCGAAGACGCCGATGCCACACATCATGACTGCCCCAGCAAGGACGCGGCCGGCGAAACTTTGCGGAATGGCGTCGCCATAACCGGTGGTGGACAGCGTGACCACCGCCCACCACATTGCCTGAGGGATGCTGCCGAACTTTTCCGGTTGGATGTGGCGCTCGATGACATAGGCCGCGAGCGCGACACCGAACAGAACGACGCCGAAAAGCGTGGTGACGCCGATCAGGTTACGCGCTTCGTTGGCCAGCACCCTGCCCAGTACCGGGAAGAACGTCGAGTCGCGCAGCGGTTTGAGCAGCCAGATAGCACAGTAGAGGCTCCGGTCGGGCGTGCCTTCGAGCAGAAATGCAGCGAGTGGAACCAAAACCGCGAGCATATCAATGGCGATTGCCGGCGTCCTGTCCCGAAGGTCTCCCGCCCAGTGCTTGATCAGAGTCTCGGCCATCTGCAGGAGATAAGCGCCCCAAATGACCGCCAGCACGGCAGTCAGAGCCAGCCTGCTTCGTGCGGACATGTCCGGCATGGTGAGCGCGGCCACCGCCAGTAGCCCAGGCGCAGCCAGCACCGCGTTTAGCGGCGCGTGAATTCTCAAGAAAGGCAGTACCGACATTCTGTGCCCACGAGCGGATGCTATTCCTCCAGAATAGGATGCCTTCAAGGCAAGCGCAAAGGTGGCGCTTTCGCTGGGATGTTCATCACGAGGTGAACTCAGATGGCCTGAACGTGAACCGACAGGCCGAAACCGAGAATGGCCCATCCGGGCATTTGCAACAGGTTTCAACTGTTCCAGGGAGCCGGGCCGACGAGTTCAAGGCCGTAGAGATGCCCGGCTCGAAGACTGCGGCATGTCGGCAATGGCGAGGGTGCCGGCGGCGACACCCAACAAGAGCGCTCCGATCCGCCTGGTGTCACGAGCATGAGGTTCCCTCCGGCCCTTCGCCCGCTACCCAAAACATGTGCGGCACCACAGGCGGCAGGAAGGACACTCGAGAGGCGCATTTAGTACGCGACGGCAACTGCATGGTTGCGACGTTGCGTGCGCCCAAGCTATCGGGGCCGGTGAGTCACCGCAGAGGCAATTCAAGGAGGCACCGTCGAGGTCTTGTGGCTTCGATCCAGCCGCTCTGAGCGGACTCGAGGGATACAAAGCGGTACGATACATGAGATCCGATTCTCCTGCGGTCGTCCCGCCCAGTTCAGAATGAGGCGGCCTTTGTGGTCCAATGACTGAGTACCCGCGCCTCAAATACAGTATGCAAGCCGTTCGCAAGGCAGGCGACCGGCTCGCAAAACCTATGCAGCTCGGACAAGACACCACTGCCGGCCAGTACGTGGACACGATGCGAATCTTCTCAATCGCCAATAGCTGGCGCGACTCGCACTTTCTGCCGATGCGGAGCGTTCGGTTCTCTGTCGGTCACCACATGAAAGCCCTGCGATTGAAGGGCGACATGGCATCGCGTCCGAAGCGTCTGGCATCCATTTGTCGGAAGCTTCGAGAGTCCACCACCAATTTGGACACCATGAACGATATCGGCGGCTGCCGAGCGATCATGCCCGATATCAATAGCGTCCGCTTGCTTCTCGAATCGATGCGAGACAAGTTCCCCCATGAGATGCACTGTCGGGAATTTAACTATATCGATGAGCCGAAGCCGGACGGCTATCGAAGTCACCATATTGTTTTCCAGTACCGACCCAGAGCTGCCCACACCCAGGCTTTCGAGGGACGACGCATCGAATTGCAAGTTCGGACCACACTTCAGCACTCATGGGCAACTGCAGTTGAGGCCGTCGGGCTGTTCCAGCGCCAGGATTTGAAGCACGGAAACGGCGAGCAGGATTGGCTACGTCTTTTCCAGCTTATGTCGGCGGAATTCGCGCAGGTTGAGCAGTGTCCCATTCATGTCGGTGTTCCGGATCGCGATGACCGAGTGCGGGAACTGCGGGATATCAACAGGCGTATAGGTGCAACAAGTATACTGGCAGATATCACGAATCTTACCCTCCGCTCAGAGAGCTTCGTACAGCCAACGGGACGTTTTCGGCATCATTTGTTACAATATAGAGCGGATCAGAACGTTACCATTCAACCATTCCGAACTCTCATCATGGGGGCGCGGAAATTGGAAGAAATAGAGAAGAAAATCGCGCTAAGGGGAATTGATTGGACGGTTGCCTTGGTCGAGGTGGATAAGGTCGAAAAGCTTGTCGACATATACCCGAATTACTTTGGCAACGTTTCATTGTTCGCCCGCAGTCTGAAATCCATATGCTCGGGAAAGTCACTGTCTACAGAATAGCCCACACCGGATGGTAGCTCCGAAGGAACGCCCGACTATGGTTGGCCAAGCGTCGCTTTCCGTTTGAAGGAGCCGGACCATTGGCCTTCCTCGACAGTCTCCTGGGTCCGGTCCGAACGGACAATCTCCCGAAAGCTCACACCTATTTCAGCGTTGCCAGCACGCCTGCGGCTGACCGCAGGTCTGCTGTCTCCAAGCCTTCCCCGAAGCGCGCGAAAATCGGCAGGAGAAGAGCCCGTGCGTCCCTGTGTTGTCCCCGAGCGGCCAGCAGGGAAGCAAGGTCGACAGCGGTCCGCAGCTCCCATGCCCGCGCGCCTTGACAATCACTGAGTACCAACGACCGCCGAAAACACATTTCGGCCTCTTCGTCGGCGTCAGGGCGCGGGGCCGCGAGGCAACGCCTGACTCTAGGACCGACATTAGGCGCAAAGCTGCCGTTCGCGTCGTGGATAGCTTTCGAGTCAGACTCTCCCGCTCCCTACCGGTCTTTGCAGCACCGAGACAGGCCCATCACGCCCAACACTGTAGAAAATATCGCATGCTCTGCGAGCGGGAGGAGAGGCGGTAGCGCTCTAGCGATTCGTATCCCCGAGCACTTTTGCGAATTGTTGGCGCACCCGACAGGCCGCGACCGACTGGCTTCCGAGAACCGACGGATCGCAAGCGCCTTGCGCCAGGATCGTGTGCAGGTTTGACAAGTTTTCCGATCTCTTTTTGCGGCAAGATCAACGATTTGATCGCTGGTTTGCGCCACATCAATATCAACAGCTCCTATCACCTGTAGACGGGTGCAGTTGGCGGCCGATTGCTTGCTAATGGAACTCCCGCAGACGGTCTCCGAGACGCCGGAAAACGCAGACTAGTTTCTTCGGCGAATTGACAGTCGGTGACCGACTTGGGAAACAGCCTCACCATGACAGGGCTTTCCCTGAAAAAGACCATGACCGAGCAGACAAGGGAAAGTTTCGACAGCGGGAGGATAGCGTGAACGGGCACTCAGCCGGCCATCATGAAGATCGTGTCCAGGCTGCGATCAATTCCGACGCGGCAGCAAAATCGGCATTGGTCGCCTCGTGGCAACGCTCCTCCAACCTACACCAGCTTGATCCTGCTGAGCACAAGTCTCCCAAGCGCCTTACGGCCGCCGAGCTTATAAGAGCCAGGCAGCGGATTGAACCATTGCAGGTGGCGGCGCAGGCCAGCCTTGACAGGCTCTACCTCGCGGTAGGCGGAGTGGGGTGCTGCGTGCTTCTGGCCGACCGCGACGGAGTGCCGGTGGATCGCCGTGGTGCGACCTCCGACGACCGGACCTTCGAAGATTGGGGACTGTGGACGGGCTCCGTCTGGAGTGAGGCGAGCGAAGGCACGAACGGTATCGGAACCTGTCTAGCCGAGCGGCGAGCGCTGACCATCCATCGCGATCAGCATTTTTTTGCACGCAATACGCTGCTGAGTTGCACGACGGCACCGATCTTCGATCATGAGGGCAACCTCACGGCGGCACTCGACGTGTCGTCTTGCCGCGCCGATCTCACCGAAGCGTTCACCAACCTCATCTCGGTTGCAGTCGCGGACGCCGCAAGGCGAATCGAAGTGGAGAATTTTCGCCGGTCATTCCAAAGTTCTCGTGTGCTCTTGCTTCCAGACACAACCAGCGGGCCCGGCGGGCTTATCGCGGTCGACTGCGACGATCTCGTGGTCGGAGCGACACGGTCGGCACGGATCGCATTGGGAATTTCCCAGGAATCGCTGACAAGAAGCCTGCCTGCGATTGACCTGTTTAGCGGTGCCGAGGGTGTTTCAGGAAGCCTCGGTCGGGCCGAACGCGCCGCACTTCAGAGAGCCTTGGCCCGAACTTCGGGCAACGTTTCGGCCGCCGCCGAGGCGCTCGGAATCAGCCGCGCTACGCTGAATCGCAAATTGAAGCGTTTCGAGTTGCGGCGCGTCCACTAACTTTGCCGGCCCAGTTGTGTCAGTTCTGAGACACTCACCCGAACGACTTGGTTTAGACGGCCTGACAATCAACGCTTGCCCAAGCATATCTCGTCCCACGCGTCGCATTCCGCGGCGTCAGCTTCGGGAGGAAGATGTGAACAAGGTTGAATTCTCGCGTTCGGTCAAGGCGCCCTTCGACAGACGCTACGGCAATTTCATTGGCGGTAGATGGACCGAGCCGCGCTCCGGACGGTACTTCGAGAACTTCTCGCCGGTGAACGGTCAACTGCTGTGTGAGGTGGCGCGCTCGGACGCTCAAGATATCGAGGCCGCCCTCGACGCGGCGCACGCGGCTAAAGACGCCTGGGCGCGCACCAGCGTGGCTGAGCGGTCGCTTATCCTCAATCGCATCGCCGACCGCATGGAGGAAAACCTCGATCTGCTGGCGCGCGCCGAAACCTGGGATAATGGCAAGCCGATCCGTGAAACGACGGCGGCCGACCTGCCGCTTGCCATTGACCATTTCCGGTATTTCGCCGGCGTGCTACGCGGTCAGGAAGGCAGTCTTTCCCAGATCGACGACGATACCGTCGCCTATCATTTCCATGAACCACTCGGCGTGGTTGGCCAGATCATTCCCTGGAACTTCCCGCTGCTGATGGCGGTCTGGAAGCTGGCGCCCGCACTTGCCGCCGGCAACTGCGTGGTGCTGAAGCCGGCCGAACAGACGCCTGCCACCATCATGCTGTGGGCGGACCTGATCGGTGACCTTCTGCCGGACGGCGTGCTCAACATCGTCAACGGCTTCGGCCTGGAGGCCGGCAAGCCACTCGCTTCGTCGAACCGCATCGCCAAGATCGCCTTCACCGGCGAAACCACGACCGGCCGGCTGATCTCGCAATATGCCAGCCAGAACCTCATCCCGGTGACGCTGGAACTCGGCGGCAAGTCGCCCAACATCTTCTTCCAGGATGTCACCGCTGAAGACGACGACTTTTTCGACAAGGCTATCGAGGGCTTTGTTATGTTCGCACTCAACCAGGGCGAGGTCTGCACCTGCCCCAGCCGAGCCCTGGTGCATGAGAAGATCTACGACAAGTTCATGGAAAAGGCGCTGAAGCGCGTCGAGGCGATCGTCCAGGGCGATCCGCTCGACCCGGTCACTATGATCGGCGCGCAGGCGTCGAGCGAGCAACTGGAGAAGATCCTGTCCTACTTCGACATCGGCAAGAAGGAGGGCGCCGAAGTGCTGATCGGCGGCGAGCAGAACCATCTGCCGGGCGATCTTGCTGGCGGCTATTACGTCAAGCCTACGGTGTTCAAAGGCCACAACAAGATGCGCGTCTTCCAGGAGGAGATTTTTGGGCCAGTGGTGTCGGTCACCACCTTCAAGGACGACGACGAGGCCTTGGCGATTGCCAACGACACACTCTACGGCCTAGGCGCTGGTATCTGGAGCCGTGATGCGAACCGCTGCTACCGGTTCGGCCGCGCCATACGCGCCGGTCGCGTATGGACCAACTGCTACCATGCCTATCCGGCACATGCGGCGTTCGGCGGCTACAAGCAATCGGGCATCGGCCGCGAGAACCACAAGATGATGCTCGACCATTACCAGCAGACCAAGAACATGCTGGTCAGCTATAGCCCGAAGAAGCTCGGTTTCTTTTGAGCGTCGTCGGATAGAAAGCCAAGGGTGCAGCCGTTATGGCCGCGCCCTTATCGGCTCGGGAACTCTGGAGGGAAAGCAGGATGCTTGAAAAGATCTCGCTCGGGAAAGTCTCGGCCACACCTGGAGCCAGAACCTTCCTGGCGGAAATCATCGCCGACCACGGCCCGGTGCTGTTCCATCAGTCGGGCGGGTGCTGCGATGGATCATCGCCGATGTGTTACTCGCAAGGCGATTTCATCGTCGGCGACCATGACGTGATGCTGGGGTAGATCGGCGACACCCCGGGTCTATATCAGCGTCTCGCAATGAAGTGTGGAAGCACACCGATCTCATCATCGACGTGGTGCCTGGTCGCGGCGGAATGTTCTCGCTCGACAACGGAAGAGAGAGGCGGTTCCTAACGCGGTCGACAATCTGCGCGGCTCAGGCGAGGGCTTAATGAACTGCCGTGGCGTTGCGCGCCTGGAAATACCTGCGGCGACGGCGGACGCACGTCGCTCGACGGGCGGGCAAGGCTCATAAGGTTCCTCTTTGTCTCAGCGCAACGAGCATCGATGAAACAAGGCGCAAGATGTCCGCTTCCAAATGCGGACAAGCGGCATGAAACCCACATTCAGCGGCGATGCGACGATGGACAGACTCATGCACGGCTCGCCAGCAGCTATTCGCGTCGTTCTTCAGCATGGCATGCTTTGCGTAGGCTGCCCTATCGCGCCGTTCCACACCATTTCAGACGCGGCACGGGAGCACAATCTGGACGAGGAACTGCTCAGTCGCGATCTGCGGACCGCAATCGAAAGTAGCGACTGACGTTAGCTCTTCCGTTCGCGGCCTTCCGCGATCAGAAGCAACCGGTGAGGCTCGACTACAGTCACCTTCTGCCGCCCGCTTTTGACCAATCCCTGGTCTTCCCAGGCCGAGAGCAAGCGGCTCACCGTGTGAAGCGTCGTCCCCGTCATTTCGGCGATGTCCTGACGCGAGATCGGGAAGTCGATCACGATGCCTTCCTCCGTCTTTTTGCCGGTCTGCCTGACCAGCTTAAGCAGTGCATGGGCAACGCGCTGGTCCACTTGTTCGGTGGACATCTCGATGACGCGCGTGTGGGCGTCCTGCAGCCTGCTGCCCACGGCCTTGTAGGTGTTGGCACTGAAACTGGGAAAGTCGGCAGCGAATGTCGGCCACAGCTGGCTTGGCCAGGCAAGAGCGACGCAATCGGCGGCGGCGATCGCATTTGCCGGATAGGTGGTGCGGCCCAGTGCGTGGGCAATGCCCATCAACTCGCCTGGACTTATGTATCGCACGGTTACCTCATGGCCGTCCGGTGTCGATTTCACCACGCGCACATGCCCGTCGAGCAGCAGGAAAAACGAATGGGCTTCCTGCTCCTGTTCGAAAACCGACTGGTCCCTGGCAATCCTCAACGACGTGGCCTGGCCGACGATGCGGTCGAGCTCGGCAGCCGATAGCCCCTCAAAGACAGACAACCCGGCGATCAGTGTGCGATCAAGGCTACCCAACGATGCCCCCCAATTTGACCATGACCACAAAGCGTTCACGCCAGCCTGACCGGAGAGTGTCACGGACAACTGATGGGCGGCAAGGGGGCGATGCTGCTCGACGTCTGGGCGACGCTGTGGTCGCCACCTTCTTCGACTATGTGACTTGTTCGGCGGAATGTCTTTCAGCCGCTTGAAGAGCAGAGACGGCAGCAACCAGCTCTGACGGAAACGGCTCCAGTTGCTCCTCCATGCACATTTCACCCAGAAATTTGCGCCAACGCAAATCGCCAGATTGTCCAGTGACGTAGAACAGGCGCGACGGTTGATGCCGTGATGAACCCAAGAAAGGACTTCCCAATGAAATTGCCTCTTGTTGCCGCTGCCGTCGCTCTTCTCGCCCTCGCCGGCGCCGCAAGCGCCGAGGAGCATGTGGTGCAAATGCTCAACAAAGGTGAGAAAGGTGCGATGGTGTTCCAGCCGGCCTTTGTGCGTGCAGTACCGGGGGACACGGTCAAGTTCGTGCCGACCGACAAAACCCACAACGCTGAAATCATCAAAGGCATGCTGCCGGACGGCGCTGACGCCTTCAAGGGGAAGCCGAGTGAGGAAATCACCGTGACCCTCACCAAGGAGGGTGTCTACGGCGTGAAATGCGCGCCGCACTATGGCATGGGCATGGTGGCGCTCATCGCCGTAGGCAAGCCCGTCAATCTGGAAGCCGCGGAAGCCGTCAAGCAGGCCGGCAAAGCCAAGACAGTGTTCGCGGATCTGTTCGCGGAAGCGGCAAAGGCCGCCTCCAACTGACCTGCTCTCTTCCAAAAGATACCCTCCGGTTCACGATCTCCGGAGGGAACGGCCGAACGGACCAGCGGAGAGGTCCAGTTCGGCCGATTTCGTTTTGGCGAAGACTTCGCCTCGGGTTTTATGACAACTACCTCCTGTTTCCTCCACCAGGTAGATGAATCGAACTGGATTTGCGCTAGCGCAAAGACGTTCGCGGCGGGAAGCCTAATATCTGGCCATAAATTGGCGCAGGCAAAGGAGATGGATATGCTTACGAGACGTGAAGCACTGCTGGGTTCGGTTTTTACCGCCGCCGCCGTCGCAACGATTACAGCCATGCCCGCTACGGCAAGCGCAAAGGAGGTGGCCGGATTGCCGCGTGAAAAGGTTGCATTGGTCGCGCCTCCTTTCGTTCACGCTCACGATCAGGTCGCGAAAGTCGGTCCGAAAGTCGTCGAATTCACCATGACTATCGAAGAGAAGCCGATCGTCATCGACGCGGACGGCACGCAACTCAATGCGATGACCTACAATGGCTCCATTCCCGGCCCGCTGATGGTCGTGCATCAAGGCGACTATCTCGAACTCACACTCATAAATCCCGACACCAACACACTCGCCCACAACATCGACTTCCACGCGGCCACCGGCGCACTTGGCGGCGGCGGCCTGACACTGATCAATCCGGGTGAGCAGGTCACACTGCGCTTCAAGGCAACCCGCGCCGGAACGTTCGTCTACCACTGCGCCCCCGGCGGCGCGATGATCCCATGGCACGTCGTGTCGGGCATGAGCGGTGCGGTAATGGTGCTGCCGCGCGACGGCCTCAGGGACGACAAAGGCAAGCCCGTCCGCTACGATCACATCTACTATATCGGCGAGAACGACTTCTACATTCCTCGCGACGAGCAGGGAAAGTTCAAGAAGTTTGAAACCGCCGGCGACAACTACGACGACACCGTCAAGGTCATGCGCGGCCTGATCCCGACACATGTCGTCTTCAACGGCAGGCGGGGATCGCTGACGGGCGAGCATGCCATGAAGGCCAAGGTTGGCGAGACCGTCCTGATCGTCCATTCCCAGGCGAACCGCGACACCCGCCCCCACCTGATCGGCGGCCATGGCGACCTTGTCTGGGAGCAGGGCAAATTCGACAATCCGCCAGCCAAGGATCTTGAAACCTGGTTTATTCGCGGTGGCTCGGCGGGTTCGTCGCTGTACACCTTCCGGCAGCCCGGCATCTACGCCTATGTGAACCACAATCTAATCGAGGCCGTGGAACTGGGAGCGACCGCGCACTTCACGGTCGACGGACATTGGGACGACGACCTGATGACGCAGATCGAGGCACCACGCTCCATCGCGTCGTAGCGAGGATCTGATCCTGAAGCCAAGGCGGCCTTGCGGCAATTCCGCAAGACCGCCCATGTCGGGCGAAAGCCGATGCCAGTCAACCCAATCATAGCCCTCGCAGCGTTCGCTTTTGCCGCGCTGGTTGCCATAGGAGCGACCACGGCGGCTGATTGGCTTTCGCCGCCTGGCGGCCGACTTGTCGCGAGCCCGGAACTGGTGCGCCTTGCCCCGGCGTCGTTCAGTCATCCCCAACCAGGTGAATTCCTGCAGGACGGACGTCCGGTGGCGGCGCCTGTCATGTTGGTCAGGTTGGGGGAACCGCTGGAAATCATGAAATATCAAGTGAGTGCATCGGAATACGGTCGCTGCGTGGCGGCCGATGTCTGCCAGCCCGCCGAAACCCTTGGCGGCGGCAACTTTCCCGTGACCGGCGTGAGCCACATAGACGCGCAAGCCTATGCGAACTGGCTATCAACCCAGAGGGGCGAAGCGTGGCGGCTACCGACCGATGCGGAGTGGGCCTTTGCCGCCGGCGAAAAATTCCGGAGCGACGTAGAGGCCGGCATCAGCGACCCCGCCAACCCGGCTCTGCGGTGGCTCGCCCAATATCGCAACGAGGCTTCGCTCGAGCGCAAATCCGATCCTGCCCCGAGATTTCAGGGGGCCTTCGGTGTGAACGCAAAAGGGGTGGCTGACGTCGCCGGCAATGTCTGGGAATGGACATCGACCTGCTATGTCCACGCGTCGGTGACCAGCGACGGCACAAGGACTGCAGGTTCGGTGGAAAATTGCGGGGTGCATGTCGTTGAAGGATTCCACCGCACCTATATGTCGAACTTCATCCGGGACGGGAAGAGCGGCGGCTGCGCCGTCGGAACGCCGCCCGACAATCTGGGTTTCCGGCTTGTCCGCGAACGGCTCACCCCTGTCCAGGCAGGCCTTCGGCGTCTCGGGCTTTCCTGATTTTGGCGAAGACAACAAAGTATTTGTGGAATGACAATGAAATCAGCCTTGACCGTGCGTCCGCTTGCAGAGCAGCCTCTGGACGATCCTGACGTCAATCGGGCGTTGATCGGGAGACTCGTTCGCGAATTCTATGCCAGGCTCCGGAAGAACGAGCGCCTTGGACCGATCTTCGCGCGCGCGATCACCGGCGACTGGGAACCGCATCTCGAGAAAATGACCGACTTTTGGTGTTCCGTCATTCTCAAGACCGGCGACTATCACGGACGGCCGGTGCCCGCTCATGTGAAACTCAAGGATGTCACCGAAGCGGATTTCGATATCTGGCTGGACATGTTTGGCAAAACCGCCGCCGAGCTCTTTGCGCCGGAAACAGCAGCGGTGTTTATCGATCGGGCCGAACGGATAGCGACAAGCCTCAAGCTGGCGATGTTCTTTCGCATCGATCCGCCACGACAGACTGCTGCGGGTTGAGGGCCACTTTCTCTGCCGGATGCGTCATCACGTCCACCAAGGCTGCAACTGCCGTATGGTCAACGCGCCTACGGCAATTCAAGTCGCAGCGGTTTTCCGTCTGGAATGGCGTATAAACAAAGACTTAGAGCAGGTTGGCCATTGCGCGAGACTATGAACCGCCCTAACCGGATTTGACCAGTTGAATCGAAGCCTCAAATCCATCCTTCATGCCTGAGGCCGGCGACCTCAAGATCAGTGTTCCGCCGACCTGCTGGACGATGTTGCTGACGATGGCGAGACCCAGGCCCGATCCGTCTGCCGGAGAAGCACGTCGCGCGAAACGCTGCGTCAAGCCGCCGAGTTCCGCCGCCGGAATTACTGGGCATTCATTGATGACGCGCAAGCTGGCATCCTTGCCGATGGAGATCTTTACCGGCTTGCCCGATGCGCCATGTCGTACCGCGTTTTCGACCAGATTGCGGATGACGATCGCGAGCGCATCCTGGTCGATTTCGACCATTGGTGCATCCTCGCTGGGTCTGACAAGGTCGATCTCGCCCTGACCCCCAGCGCTCCGACCGAACTCTTCGACGACAAGGGCAGCGACCGAGCCAAGGTCGACCGGCTGTGATGCCGCCGCAACGCCGGCATCTGCCCTTGCCAGTTGCATCAGCTTTTCCGAAAGCCGGGCAAGATTGGCGAGTGACGCCCTGATCTGACGGGCGCGGTTGCCGACGTTGAGGTCAGGTGCTTCGGCGAGCAGGCGCTCTGCTTGCGCCAGGGCACCGGCTATAGGTGTGCGTAATTCGTGCGCCGCATTGGCTGTGAATTCCCTTTCTGCCGACAGAGCCATTCCAAGCCGCCGCATCAGGCTGTTCACGGACTTGGCGATGGCGGCCAGTTCCAGTGGAAGGTCTTCGGTGCGGATCGATGCCAGATTGTCGCCGTGGCGGTTAGCGATCTCGCTGCGCAACGTCAGAACGGGACGCAGGGAACGCTCCAGGATCAGCCAACAGACGATCGCCGCCAGTGGCGTGAGCAGGACCAGGGGCAGCAGGAAGCCGAATGCGGCTTCCAGTGTCTCCTCGTCTCGACGGCTTTCAAGCTCGGCAATCTGGATGAAAATCGTCCCGCTCACCGCCGCTTCGGTATAGATACGCCATCCCTTGTTCTCGGTGAAACCGGGAACTGGGATCAGCGAAAGCGGCGATGATGGCGCGTGATTTGAATGCAGCAGCACCAAGCCCTGCTTGTCGCGAACCTGGACGACCAGCCGGTCGCCGTCCTCGTCATTGTCGGCTTCCGCAAAAACCCGCGGCGCAGCCTGGGCATCCTTCCCGATGAGATCGTCTACCACTACCGGCAGCAGTCTTCTGGCTGCCTCTCTCATGGCGACGTCCATGGCTTCGTTGATTTCGCGATGCAGGGTGATGCCGCCGGCGATGGCCGCCACAAGGCCGTAAACCACCATCACCGCGCTGATAGCGACGACCAGCCGGCGCACCAGACTTGTACGACCGTTCATTGGGCCATCCCACGGTAGCCGACGCCGCGCACGGTGCGGATGGTGTCGCTGCCAATCTTGCGGCGCAAACGACTTATGTACACCTCCACCGCATTGCTTTCGATCTCCGCGCCGAACGCATAGAGCGCGTCTTCGATCTGAGCCTTGCTCACAATGGCGCCCGGTCGCTGCAGAAACTGTTCCAGCACCGCCCACTCGCGGCCGGTAAGCGAGGTGGAGTTGCCGTCGACGGTGATGTCGCGTCGTGCCAAGTCGATCTCGACCTTGCCAAAGCGGACAATTGGATTGGGTTTGCCGGTATAACGGCGAGCCACCGCTTGCAGCCGTGCCGACAGCTCTTCGAGATCGAATGGCTTGACGAGGTAATCGTCGGCGCCGCTGTTCAGACCCTCGATGCGATCCGAGAGTTGGTCCCGCGCCGTGAGGATGATCACTGGCGTATCGGTTCCATCGCGTCGCAGGGCCTTCAAGAAATCCTGCCCCCTCCCATCAGGGAGTTGGAGATCGAGCAAGATGAGCTGATATGAAATGACAGCTAGGCAGGTGCGGGCCTCGTCAAGCGTCTTCGACCAATCGACCGCATGGCTGGCGGCGGCGACGTGGTCGCGAACCGCTTCGCCAAGAATCCGATCGTCTTCGATTAAAAGAACCCGCACCTCTTCTCCATCCCTGTCCTGTCCGTATCGGACGCGGTGCTCGTTGCACCGAAAACCTTACACTAACCTGAACGCCCCCGAGGCCCGGATCTCGAATTGCGCTTCGCATTCAGGTTGCTGTCAGCTTGCACCGTGATGTTGGCCGCATCGGAATTGGCCGATGGAGACTTGAAGATGAAGACGATGATTTTCGCCACCCTGCTGCTCAGCGCAGCCGGAACCGCAACCGCCTTTGCCGGCAACAAGTGCGATGTACCTGCCGACCAGTGGCAGCCGGCAGAGGCACTGCAGAGCAAACTCGAGGCCCAGGGCTGGACGGTGCGCAACATCAAGTCGGAAAGCGGCTGTTACGAAGCCTATGCGGTCGACGGCAAAGGCAAGCGGGTCGAGACCATGTTCGATCCCAAGACGTTGGCTCCGGTCGGCAGCGACGCCGACGGCGACGAAGGCTGATCGACATGAACGCCACCGTTTCCTCCCGCCGGAACATGGTCAAGGTCTGGAGTCCTTATGTTCGCCTGTTTCACTGGGCGCTGGTGTTGAGCGTGACGGTGGCGTGGCTGTCGTCGGGGCTGATCGTGAAAGTTCATGAACTCGCCGGCTACAGTGCGATCGCGCTGGTCGCCTCGCGGCTTCTGGCCGGCATCGTCGGCTCCAGGTACACCCGATTTGCCCAATTCGTGCGTAGCCCAAGCGCCGTGACGTCCTATCTCGGCGACATCGCGGCGCATCGCGAAAAACGATATCTCGGACATAACCCGGCGGGCGCCGCCATGGTGCTGGCGCTGCTTGTCACGATCTGCGGCATAGCCCTGACCGGCTGGCTGCAGACCACTGACGCTTTTTGGGGCGTCGGCTGGTTGCAGACACTCCATCAGTTGCTTGGCAACACGGTCCTCCTTATGGTTGGACTGCACCTTGCCGGGGTGCTTCTTGCCAGCCTGCGTCATCACGAGAACCTCGTTCGCTCGATGGTTACGGGTAAGAAGCGGGCGCCCGAACCAGGCGACGCGACTTGAACAAACCGGCGGATCGCGTCGCCCTAACAGCGTCATGGCGTGAGCCTCCTGAATTCAGGAGCCCGCCGATCTTCCATCCGATGGATCCCGTCGAAATAATCCGTGAAAAGCCGAGCGAGTTGCCCGAATTCGATCTTCGGAATGGGTGGGCACGCCGAACGCTCAGACCGCGACGGAGTGCCTGGCCGTTCCGGCTTGGAGATACTTGTCAAATTTGGCCGCAATGGTCCTGACGAGAGGACGGCACTCTATCGGCACGACAAAATGATCGCCCTTGAGTTCAAGCAGCCTCGAGCCGGCATTGCCAAGCCGACTGGCCTGAAGAAGCAATCCCTGCCCAACATCGCCGAAGCACTCGACAAGTTCGATGGCCGGGAAGGAAAAATCGCACATCAGTCGCTCGATTATCCAGGCCCTCGCCTGGTCATCGAGGCTGAGTCGCACGCCGTGTGCCGTCGCCAATCGCCGGCCATCGACTACCTTCTCATACTCGCCAGTGGCCACGATGTTCTGTGCGTAACCCTGCTTGTATCGGCTGATCGAGGAAGGTCCGAACCCGATCAAGGTTTCACATTGATCCTCGGTATAGCCTTGGAAATTGCGGCGCAATTTGCCCGTCGCTGCCGCTATTGCCAGCGAATCGCCGGGCTTGGCGAAATGATCGAGCCCGACGGCTTGGTAGCCGGCCGTTTCAATCATCTCCGCGGCAAGTTGTGATTGTCCGAGGCGTTGGGCCGGATCCGGCAACCAGACCTCATCGATCATCGTCTGATGCCTTTTGAACCACGGCACATGCGCGTAGCCGAAAAGCGCCACTCTGTCGGGCGCCAGTGTCAACGCCTGTTCAACTGTCGTGGCGATGCTTTGAAGCGTCTGATGTGGCAGACCATAGAGCAGATCGAGGTTGACGGATTTCGTGCCGCGCGAGCGCACGCCGTCCACCACCTGCTTGGTCTGTAGAAAACTCTGCTCGCGATTGATCGCCTTCTGCACCCTGGGATCGAAATCCTGCACACCGAGGCTCGCCCTCGTCATGCCAATTTGCGCCAGCGCATCCAGGCGTGCCTCGTCCATGTCATTGGGCTCTATCTCGACACTGACGGTCGCATCGGCAAGAAACTCGAACTCGGCTCGCAGGCGTCTTCCAAGAGCCACAAGGTCCTCGGGTGTCAGCATGGTCGGTGAGCCGCCGCCGAAATGGACCGCGCGCACCCTGCCTTTGCCGCTGAGGAGCTCCGCGACCGTCTCGATTTCGCTGTGCAGGGAGCGAAGGAAACTCGCCACCGGCGCGTAGTGGCGCGTCTGCTTGGTATGGCAGGCACAGAACCAGCATAGCTTGTCGCAATAAGGGATGTGCAAATAGAGCGATATTTCGTCGCCGGCGCCGATTGTCTGCAGCCAGCCGCGAACGACCATGTCGTCGATCCCCGCATGGAAATGCGGCGCGGTCGGGTAGCTGGTGTAACGCGGCACGTTCTCGCCCAAGCTGGCGGTCAGGTCCGGCCTCAACTCGCAGGTCTCTGGCTTTTGCATGGCCTCCAGTTAGGTCTCATCTGGCTGCCGGAGCTTTGATTTTGATCAAGGTGCCGGGAAAAAACTGACGCAACCATGGTCGAAAAAGCGATGCTGTCTGGCGGCATCCGATGACAGGTGATGCGATGGCCGTGCGACGTGACGTTCACAACTCCGACATTCCGGTGCTCTGCCAATCTTGCGAAGCACGGCATCGCGGCGTCTGTGGTGCGCTCGATCCGGATCAGTTGGCCGACCTGGCGAGAAACTCTTCCAAGCACAGCGTTCAGCCCGGAACCGAACTGGTTGGCGACGCCGAGGCGATCGACAGCTTTTCGAACGTGCTTTCGGGCGTGGTGAAGCTGACCAAGACTCTTTCGGACGGGCGCCAGCAGATCGTCGGCCTTCAGTTCGCGCCCGATTTTCTGGGGCGTCCATTCAAGCTCGAAAGTTCGATCAACGCCGAGGCCGCGACGGATGTTTCCCTGTGTTCTTTTCCAAAGACGGCAATCGAGCGAATGATGAAAGTGTCGCCTGAGCTGGAACACCGCCTGCTCAAACAGACACTCAAGGAACTCGACCAGGCCCGTGACTGGATGGTGACGCTCGGGCGCAAGACGGCTTCGGAGAAAGTGGCAAGCTTCCTGCTCATGATTGCAACGAACATTGATCCGACCAATGCCCAAGACACCGGATCGGCGACATTCGACCTACCGTTGACGCGGTCCGATATCGCCGACTTTCTCGGCCTGACGATAGAGACGGTCAGCCGTCAGCTGACCAGGCTGCGCGCTGACGAAGTGATCCGTATCGAGAACAACCGTCACGTTTTCGTGGAGAACATGAACCGCCTGGAACAACGTTCCGGCGCCTGATGCAAGTCGCTCAAAAGTGGCCCGGTTCTGAGACAACGAAATGCATAGAAACAGAGAAAAAGCGCGTCGCATGAATCCGTTTCGACGCGACGCGCTTTAGCCGACCTCGCTTGCGGGAATCAGCGGAAGCACATGCTCCCTTTCAAAGGCCACGTGCCGGCGCATGCTGTCAAAGAAGCCGCGCAGCATGAAGCCGAGCGCTTCGGGGTTGGCGATGACGGCTCCATGCCCGATCTCAAGCAGAGTGTCCGTCAGATCCTGGGCCGAACACTCGTCCTCGACATGCTCGGCTTTGAGGCGGCGTATGGAGGCACCTCGAGCGCCTTCATTGATGCTGTCATGCGCAAACGCCGGGAAGATATGTTCTTCCTCATAAGCGTGGCTTCTACGCAGCAAAGGCACGAGCTCATTTGCGACCAGAAGGCATTTCAGCCGATCCACCCGGGAAGGCAATCCGTCGGCAATAGCCTCCAGCTCGTCGCATAGGCGCATTTTTTGATCATGCCAGCGAGGAACGTCCAGACACGGTACGCGCCCACCTTGAACGCATGCTTCAACGACCGGACAGGCTTCCGGTTTGTCGCACCTGACGACAACTGACGATTTGCCACGGGCCATCGGAACCTCCGCGCATGAAACCAATGCGCAAGATTGTCCGAGTGGCGAAGTGTGGACTTTGACATGGATCAAGGCGCCGGGCGGCTAGTCGCGGAATTGATGCGGCAGAGGGTTCACATCCGCACATCAGATCCGCGCTCGGGGACACGTCATGAAATTCGGCAGAGAAATCTTCGCCTTGGGCTTGTTCGCATTCGCCGCTCTGGCGGCGGCAGGCTTCGGCACGGACGAGCCCTTCCGGCAACATATGTGGGTGCTGTTTTTCGTACTACTCGGCTTCACCGCCATTTTGCTCCGCAACTCGAACTTCGCACCCGTTACCCCGATCGATCCATCGGCCTATTTGGATGGGCCCATCCGCTATGGCGCCATCGCCACCGTGTTCTGGGGTGTCGTCGGCATGCTTGTCGGCGTGATCATTGCGCTACAACTGGCCTATCCGCAGCTCAACATCCAGCCATGGTTCAACTTCGGCCGCCTGCGCCCGGTGCACACGTCAGGCGTCGTCTTCGCCTTTGGCGGCAACGCGCTTCTGTGCACATCACTATATGTCGTCCAACGCACCTGCCGCGCGCGGCTGTTCGGCGGCAATCTGGCCTGGTTTGTGTTCTGGGGCTATCAGCTCTTCATCGTCATGGCCGCTACCGGCTACCTGCTCGGCATCACCGAATCCCGGGAATATGCCGAACCCGAATGGTACGTTGACATCTGGCTGACCATAGTCTGGGTCGCCTATCTCATCCTGTTCCTCGGCACCATCCTGAAGCGCAAGGAACCGCATATCTACGTCGCCAACTGGTTCTACCTGTCCTTCATCGTGACCATCGCGATGCTGCATGTCGTCAACAACCTGTCGATGCCCGCCTCGTTCCTGGGTTCAAAAAGCTACTCGGCATTCTCAGGCGTCCAGGATGCCCTGACGCAATGGTGGTACGGCCACAACGCGGTCGGGTTCTTCCTGACGGCCGGCTTTCTGGGCATGATGTATTACTTCGTGCCCAAGCAGGCTAACAGGCCGGTCTACTCCTACCGGCTGTCGATCATCCACTTCTGGGCGCTGATCTTCCTCTACATCTGGGCTGGTCCGCATCACCTGCATTACACTGCCCTGCCCGACTGGGCGCAGACCCTCGGCATGGTGTTCTCGATCATGCTCTGGATGCCGTCCTGGGGAGGCATGATCAACGGCCTGATGACGCTGTCGGGCGCCTGGGACAAGATCCGCACGGATCCCATCATCCGCATGATGGTCGCGGCGATCGCATTCTACGGCATGTCGACCTTCGAAGGCCCGATGATGTCCATCAAGTCGGTGAATTCACTGTCCCACTACACCGACTGGACGATCGGCCACGTTCACTCGGGCGCGCTCGGCTGGGTCGGCCTGATCTCGTTCGGCGCACTCTACTACATGGTTCCGAAGCTGTGGAACCGCGAACGTCTCTATTCGCTGCGCCTCGTCACCTGGCATTTCTGGCTGGCGACACTTGGCATCGTGGCCTACGCGGCCGTGATGTGGGTCTCCGGCATCATGCAGGGCCTGATGTGGCGCGAATACGACGAGCAGGGCTTCCTGGTCTATTCCTTCGCCGAGTCCGTGGCCGCCATGCATCCCTACTACGTGATGCGTGCCATCGGCGGAGCGATGTATCTCTCAGGCACGCTGATCATGGCCTGGAACATCACCATGACGATCCTCGGTCACCAACGCCAGGAGGCTCCCATGCCGGGCTCAATCCCGACCCTTCAGCCCGCGCAGTAAGGAGCCATTCCCATGAGCTTGATGGACAAACACTCGGTCATCGAGAAGAACGCGACACTTCTTCTGGTCGGCTCGCTGCTGGTCGTCACAATAGGCGGCATCGTCGAGATCGCACCGCTTTTCTATCTCGACAACACGATCGAGAAGGTCGAAGGCATGCGGCCCTATTCGCCGCTTGAGCTCGTCGGGCGCAACATCTACGTGCGTGAAGGCTGCTACCTCTGCCACAGCCAGATGATCAGGCCGTTCCGCGACGAGGTCGAGCGGTATGGGCACTATAGCCTGGCGGCGGAGTCGATGTACGATCATCCCTTTCAGTGGGGGTCCAAGCGCACAGGCCCAGATCTGGCGCGCGTCGGCGACCGCTATTCAAACGAATGGCACACCCAGCACCTGACGAACCCACAGTCGGTGGTGCCTGAATCGGTCATGCCAAGCTATGGCTTCCTGAAGGACACGCCGCTCGACCTGAAGAATTTTTCGACCCATCTCGTGGCCAATGCCCGTGTCGGTGTTCCCTACACGCCCGACATGATTGCCAATGCCGATGCCGACCTGAAAGCCCAGGCGGATCCCGCCGCCGACACGACGGCGCTCGACAAGCGCTATCCCAAAGCCAAGGTCGGCGATTTCGACGGCAACCCAGCCCAGGTCACCGAGATGGACGCGCTGGTCGCTTACCTGCAGATGCTCGGCACGTTGGTCGATTTCAAGAACTACGACGAATCCGCAGGATACCGTTGAGGAAAAAGCAATGGATTACAACGCGATGCGGCAATTCGCCGACAGTTGGGTTCTCCTTTTCATGGCCCTGTTCTTTGTCGGGGCGATCGTCTTCGCGCTGCGGCCAGGTGGCAAGAGCCAGGCTGACGAAGCAGCCAGAATCCCTCTGAAGGACGACTGACCATGAGCGACGAGCATATCGACGAGGTGTCGGGCATCTCCACGACCGGCCATGAATGGGATGGCATCAGGGAGCTCAACAACCCCCTCCCGCGGTGGTGGGTGATCTGCTTCTACATCACCATCGTCTGGGCGCTCGGGTACACCATCTTCTACCCGGCGTGGCCGATGCTGACGTCCGCCACGAAGGGCGTGCTTGGCTATTCCAGCCGAAATGAGGTCAAGAACGAGCTTGCCGCCGCCGACGCTGCCAAAGACAAATATGTGGCGGCAGTGCAATCGAAATCCGTATCTGAAATTCTGGCGAATGACACTTTGCGCGAGTTTGCGGTCGCCGCGGGCGGAGCCGCATTCAAGGTCAATTGCACCCAATGCCACGGGTCCGGCGCCGCGGGATCGAAGGGCTTTCCCAACCTCAATGACGACGATTGGCTTTGGGGCGGCAAACCGGACCAGATCCAGCAGACCATCACACACGGCATCCGCTTTGTCCCGGACGCCGACACGAGGGTTTCGGAGATGCCGGCCTTCGCCGAAGTCCTTACAGCGGAACAGATCGCGCAGGTCAGCACTTTCGTCGCCAGCTTGTCCGGCAGCGTCGAAAACTCCGCCTTGATCGCTCCGGGCGCCAAGGTGTTCGCGGAGAGCTGTGCCGCATGCCACGGTGACAATGCCAAAGGTAACCGCGAAGTGGGTGCGCCTGACCTGACAGACGCGATCTGGCTCTATGGCTCCGGCGAGAGCGCGATCGCGGCACAGGTCCGCGCGCCCAGGCAGGGTGTGATGCCTGCCTGGGGAGCGCGCCTGGGTGAAACCAAGGTCAAGGAACTCGCCGTTTACATCCATTCGCTTGGCGGTGGGGAATAGGAAACGGGGGGTCTATTCCCTGCCCTTCGCCGCCAAAGCGACGAGGCCCGGCCGTGCCGGGCCTCGACTGTTTTGTTGATCGCTGGCGGATTGACTTGCGTCAACGAAGTCCGGGCCACCATGCGTCAAACCTATCCAGATCATAAGCTACGCGTCTGGAGATACCGGTGCTGGACCAAACACAGATAGAACGGCTTGAGGCAGAGCCGGTCAATTCCGCCAAGACACGGCAGCCGCTTTACGCCGCACGCAAGAAGATCTTTCCCAAGCGCGCTGCTGGTCGCTTTCGCCAGTTCAAATGGCTGGTGATGGCCGTTACCCTCGGCATCTATTACCTGACACCATGGCTGCGGTGGGATCGCGGCGCTTACGCGCCAGACCAGGCGGTTCTGGTGGACCTCGCGAACCGCCGCTTCTACTTCTTCTTCATCGAGATCTGGCCGCAGGAATTCTACTACGTCGCCGGGCTGCTCGTGATGGCCGGGGTCGGCCTCTTCCTGCTCACGTCAACAGTCGGCCGCGCCTGGTGCGGCTACGCTTGCCCGCAGACGGTATGGGTCGATCTGTTTCTTGTCGTAGAACGCGCGATCGAGGGAGATCGCAATGCGCGCATGAAACTTGACGCTGGCTCGTGGACAGCTCGCAAGCTCGCACTTCGTACGGCCAAACACCTAATCTGGCTGGTCATAGCGGTGGCGACAGGTGGAGCATGGATATTCTACTTCGCCGATGCCCCAACACTCCTGCGGGAGGTCTTCACCGGGACCGCGGCAGCCGTCGCCTATGGCACGATCGGCATCCTGACAGCGACTACCTACACTTTCGGCGGGCTGATGCGCGAACAGGTGTGCACGTACATGTGCCCTTGGCCGCGGATCCAGGCAGCCATGCTCGACGAGAGTTCGCTGACGGTCACCTACAATGACTGGCGGGGCGAGCCGCGTTCGCGGCATGCCAAGAAAGCCCAGGCAGCCGGCCTTCCAACCGGGGACTGTGTTGATTGCAACGCCTGCGTCGCCGTCTGCCCGATGGGCATCGATATCCGCGACGGTCAGCAACTCGAATGCATTACCTGCGCGCTGTGCATCGACGCGTGCGACGGCGTCATGGATAAGCTCGGCAGGGAGCGCGGGCTGATCTCCTACGCCACCCTTACGGACTACAACTCCAACATGGCCCTGGCCACGGCGCAGGGGGCGTCGCCCATCACACCTTCACTGATCAGGGCCGGTGACGGGCGGTTCTCCGAAAAGGTTGTGCATTTCCATCTGAGGAAAATCTTTCGGCCACGCACCTTCGCCTATATGGGCCTGTGGTCGATGCTTGGAGTTGGATTGGTCTACTCGCTGCTGACGCGGGACCGGCTCGAAGTGAATGTCCTTCATGACCGCAATCCGCAATTCGTCACGTTGTCCGATGGCGCCATCCGCAATGGCTACACAGTCAAACTGCTCAACATGATTCCAGAGCCGCGGACAATCGTCGTCACGCTACAGGGGCTCGACGGCGCCGAAATGAGCCTGGTCGGCAGCGACCTTCCGCCGGGGCGCACCTTTGCGATTCCTGTCGAACCCGACCGACTGAAAATGCTGAAGATTTTTGTGCGCATGCCAGCTGCTCGGATTCAGGGCGAAACGCAGAGCTTCAAGTTCGTCGCCGAGGACAAAGCGTCATTCGAGTCTAACCAGTACGTCGCCACCTTCAACGCGCCGGAGATCAGCAAATGAGCACCGCGACACAACGGCCCCGCGAATTCACCGGCAGGCATATGCTTGCCGTCATCCTGGCTTTCTTCGGTGTCGTCATCGGGGTCAACGTCTTGATGGCCACACTGGCAAACACAAGCTGGACAGGCCTCGTGGTCGAGAACACCTATGTCGCCAGTCAGCAATTCAACAAGAAAGCCGAGCAAGGCCGCGCCCAGGCGGCACTCGGTTGGAAAAGCCTGTTTGTCATCTCGGACGGAGACGTCCGTTACAGCCTGGCTGACGCCGCCGGCAAACCGATTGCGTTGCACAGTGTCATGGTGATGTTTCGCCATCCTGCCTATGAGAAGGAAGACGAATTAGTCATTCTGACTTCCGGGAACGCACAGGAATTTGCAGCGCGCCATCAGCCAAAAGACGGGGTCTGGATTGTGGAGGTGGACGCCGACGCAGGGCTCTCCGAGCCGTATCGCGAGGTTCGACGGCTGATCATCGCTCACGGTGAAATCCAATGAGCTGCTGCGCACCCGGAGCTGAATCCGTACTGGATCTCGGTGGTCCGACGGCGAATTTGCCGTCAAGCCAGGAGATCCGCCTGGCAAGCCGGGCGCTTGGCGACGGAATCAATCAAACCGATCTGTCGGTGCCAACGGTCCACTGCGGTGCCTGCATCCAAACCATCGAGTCAGCGCTCGGCACACTCGATCGGGTCGAAAGCGCGCGCGTGAACCTTTCCACAAAAAGGGTCTCCGTCCGCTGGCGTGACGGTGCGGTGCCACCACTGGCAAGCGTCCTCGCCGACCTGGGCTATCAGGCCCACCTCTTCGATCCTCAGGCCGAAGCACGGGACGAAACGCTGTCTGAATTGATCCGCGCCGTTGCTGTTTCCGGCTTTGCCGCCGGCAACATCATGCTCCTCTCCGTCTCGGTTTGGTCCGGGGCGCAAGGTGCAACGCGTGACTTGTTCCATTGGGTATCGGCGCTGATCGCCATCCCGGCGCTGGCGTTCGCCGGCGGCATATTCTTCCGCTCGGCATTGAATGCATTGCGCCATGGTCGCATGAACATGGACGTGCCGATTGCCGTAGGCGTCTCGCTCGCTTACTCAATGAGCCTCTACGAAACAATCAACCATGGCGTTCACGCCTATTTTGACGCTTCGGTGTCGTTGCTGTTCTTCCTGTTGATCGGCAGAACGCTCGACCATGTCATGCGCGAACGCGCGCGAACCGCTGTGAACGGGCTGTCGCGGCTTGCCGCGCGTGGCGCAATGGTCGTACGCGCCGATCGCTCTCGCCATTACCTGCCCGTTGAGGAAATTGAGCCCGGAATGCAGATCCTTGTGCCTGCGGGCGACAGGATTCCGGTTGACGGCAAGATCCTCAAAGGAGCATCGGATCTCGATTGCTCCCTGGTCTCCGGCGAGAGCAAGCCGCGACAGGCATCGCCCGGAGAAATCGTCCAGGCCGGCATACTCAATCTCACTGGCCCGCTGACGATCGAGGCCATGGCCGCCGCGAAAGACTCCTTCCTGGCGGAAATGGTTCGGCTGATGGAGGCCGCCGAAGGCGGGCGGGCGAGGTATCGCCGGATCGCCGATCGCGTCTCGGCACTCTATGCCCCGGTTGTCCACCTCACCGCCTTTGCGACATTCCTCGGATGGATGGCCGCCACAGGCGACTGGCACAGGGCGATGACCATCGCGATCGCGGTCCTGATCATCACTTGTCCCTGTGCGCTTGGCCTTGCGGTGCCAATTGTGCAGGTGGTGGCTGCTCGACGCCTGTTCGAGAGCGGCATCATGGTCAAGGATGGCTCGGCAATGGAGCGTCTGGCAACGATTGACACAGCGGCGTTCGATAAGACCGGAACGCTCACGCAGGGACAGCCCCGGCTAGTCAACGCGCCCTCAATCGATCCCCACATGTTGGCTATTGCCGCCAACATCGCCTCAAACTCTCGCCATCCTTACTCAAAGGCCATCGAGGGCTCTGCCATTCTCGGCAGGCAGTCGAAATTCGATGCCATGACCGAGCATCCGGGATTCGGAATCGAAGCCATCTCCGAAGGAAGCACTTGGCGGTTGGGTCGGCGCGGATGGGCCGGATGGAAAACCAGAACCGGAGGTGAAGGCAAGCATGGCTATGGTGGAACGGTTCTGACGAAGGACGGAACCATTGTCGCTACCTTCGAATTCGAGGATGCGCTACGCGCCGACGCCAAGGCTGCCGTGGCGCAATTGAAAGGCGCTGGCGTGTCGATCGAAATGCTGTCGGGCGATACCGCGGGAACCTGTGCTGAAGTCGCTCGGACACTCGATATCGACGACTTCGTTTCGTGCCTCCTGCCGTCCGGCAAGGTCGAACACATCGAAACCCTCGCCAAGTCAGGGCACAAGGTTCTGATGGTTGGCGATGGGTTGAACGATACGCCCGCATTGAGTGCGGCGCATGTCTCGATCGCGCCAGCCACGGCGGCCGACATCGGCCGCAACGCCGCGGACTTTGTGTTCCTGCGCGACAGCCTCCTGGCGATACCGCTCGCGCTGGAGGTGTCCAGAAAAGCCGGACGGCTCATCAAGCAGAATCTCGCTTTGGCAATCGTCTACAATGCGGTTGCGGTGCCTGTCGCAATCCTCGGTCACGTCACGCCGCTGATCGCGGCGGCGGCGATGTCGATTTCTTCACTGCTTGTCATTGCAAATGCGCTACGCCTGCATGGCTTCGCACTGGGCCAACAAGCCCCGATTTCGGGTCTTCAAGCATCGGCACGAATGCCATGACGACACTCGTCTATCTTATACCAGTTGCACTGTTTCTCGGCACGTTGGGCCTGCTGGCCTTCCTGTGGGCGCTGAGGAGTGGTCAGTATGACGATCTTGATGGCGCGCCCGAGCGTATTCTGACTGATCAGGAGGACGCTCCGAACCCGTGAATGGCTGGAAGCAAGCTGGTGACCAGGCCAGGCATCGCTGCCGAAGCCAGCCGATGCATGACATCAGGTCAGGCGCCTTTCGCGGAGCGGTCGATCGTCGTGATGAATTGCGCCCGCTCGGCGCCGCCCGTCTTGATGCTAATCGAAGAGCAATTTTCAAATCCTCAGCGGTCACACCAAACACCCTGGCTCGATTGGTTTTGCTTGCACGGCAAGGGATGTTAATTAGGCTTTGCCGCGGGGCACCAATCCAGGGATTTCATGTGAGCGAAGCGCGCGATTTGTCGACAGGTGGGGCGATGCTGAAATCGGCGTTGTCGCAGATGTTCGACCAAGCTCCAGGATTCATGACCTTGTTGCGCGAGCCAGGTCACGTTTTCGAATTGACCAACGGTGCCTATCAACGGCTGATCGGTAACAGGCAGATCATTGGAAAATCGGTGCGCGAGGCCCTGCCCGAGCTTGCAGGCCAAGGCTTGTATGAAATGTTGGACCAGGTCTACGAAACCGGTGAGCCCTACAGGGGCCGAGGGGTCAAGGTCACTCTGCGCAACAGGGACGACGAACAGGTCGAAGAGCGCATCCTGGATTTCGTCTACCAGCCTATCAGAGCCGAGGATGGCCACATCACCGCCATTTTCATCGAGGGCACCGATGTCAGCGAACTTTCTTTTGCAAACGCGGCTCTTCAGCTGCGCGAAGATCACTTGCGGTCGATCCTGGCAACGGTGCCGGATGCGATGGTCGTTATCGACGAGCAAGCGTATATCCAGTCCTTCAGCACCGCTGCCGAAACGCTCTTCGGCTATCGGGCAAACGAAGTCATCGGTCAGAATGTCAATCTTCTCATGCCGTCCCCCTACCGCGAGGAGCACGACGCCTACTTGCAACGCTATCTCACGACCGGTGAACGCCGCATCATTGGGCTCGGCCGCACCGTTACCGGAATGCGCAAGGACGGCTCGACTTTTCCGATGGAACTTTCCGTTGGCGAGATGCATCCCGGAACTGGACGATTCTTTACCGGCTTCTGCCGCGACCTGACCGAGCGCCACAGGGCAGAGGCGAGAATTCAGGAGCAGCAGGTGGAACTGCTTCACATGGCCCGGTTTACCGCGCTTGGCGAAATGGCATCGACGCTGGCGCACGAGATCAACCAGCCGCTGACCGCGATCACGAACTATCTAAAGGGCAGTCGCAGGCTTCTCGAAGGCAGCACCGAAGCGAGTGCACCGATGCTGCGGGAGGCTGTCGAGAAGGCGGCGGAACAGGCGCTGAGAGCAGGAGAAGTCATTCGTCACCTTCGGGATTTCGTCGCCAGGGGCGAAAGCGAACGCCAGGTCCAGCGCCTGCCGGCTCTGATCGAGGAGGCCTCATCCCTAGCGTTGGTCGGCGCAAGGGAAATAGATTTGCTCGTCAGCTACAAGCTGGATCTTGCCGCCGAACTTGTCCTGGCCGATCGTATCCAGATCCAGCAAGTTCTGCTCAACTTGATGCGCAATGCGGTGGAAGCCATGCAAGGCGCGCTGCGCCGTGAATTACAGGTCACGACCGTTGCCCGCGAAGATGGCATGGCCGAGGTGAGCGTCATTGATACAGGCCCTGGCCTCGCGCCGGAGGTGTCCGCCCAGCTTTTCCAGCCCTTCGTCACCACCAAGAAACATGGCATGGGTGTCGGGCTTTCCATTTGCCGTACGATAGTCGAATCGCACGGCGGCCATATATGGGCTGAGGCGGTTCCGACGGAGGGCACCGCTTTCCGGTTCACCTTGCGCATCCTTGAAAGGGAAGAGGTCGCCGATGGCCGGGAATGATCTTGTGCACGTGGTCGATGACGACGTGGACGTTCGAAAATCGCTTGGTTTCCTTCTTGGCACGGCGAATTTCGCCGTACGGCTGCACGATTCGGCAACGGCCTTTCTCGACATGATGACCGGCAAGATCGAAGGATGCATCGTCACTGATGTGCGCATGCCTGGTATAGACGGCATCGAGTTCCTGCGACAGCTCAGGGCCCGGGGCCATACGGTTCCGACAATCGTCATGACAGGTCACGCCGATGTTGCCCTCGCCGTCCAGGCAATGAAGGAAGGAGCCGCCGACTTCATCGAAAAGCCATTCGACGACCAGATCCTGATCGACGCGATCCGCTCGGCACTCGATGGGGGCAAGCAGGTGGGCGCCACGCACCCTCAATCCGCTGAGATCGGCAGTCGCCTGTCGACTTTGTCGGAGCGCGAGCGGCAGGTCCTCAACGGGCTCGTGTCAGGGCTGCCGAACAAGACGATAGCCTACGACCTGGGCATCAGTCCGCGCACGGTCGAGATCCATCGTGCCAACGTGATGAGCAAAATGGCGGCCGGCAGCCTTTCACATCTCGTGCGCATGGCGTTGATCATGGAATCCAAAAGCTAAGCTGGACCTCCGACAGATTTGTCATGGCTGGCTGGGGTTCTTTCCGCCTGCCAATCGCGCCAATGAGTTGGCCGAATGTCGACAAGCGCGCCGGTCGCCGCATTCTGCCAGCCTTTGTCTGCCTTCCGGCAGGGAAACACAAGCGAGTGCCCGCCCTCCTCATCAAAGACGGCCAGTTCGAGGTCGCAGCCAGACGGCGCGCTTAGGATTTGCTTCCACATCGCAGCACGATCTTCACAAACGGCGAGCCGCGCATTGATTTGCATCATTTTTCGAGAATTCCGGGCTGCCATCCGCAGCTGCGTGGACGCCGGAAAAGGTGATGTGTGATCATTTGGCAAGCAGCCGACTTCTCCTACAGATTGATCCAACTCAATGCGCAAACCTCGTCGAGGCGCGAAAACTGGCGGAGGCTTCCAAGGAACAATCGTATGAACCACATCGTATCCCATACCTCGTTTGCTACCTTCAACCACGCGGCCCAGCAGGCGCAGCAATGGGTCAACGAACTGGCCAAGGATCTCGGCTGGAGCGAGCCAAGCGCCTATCGGCTGATGAGATCCGTTCTGCGTACACTGCGCGACTGGCTGTCGCCTGCAGAAATGGCCGATCTATCGGCGCAGTTGCCAGTCCTGGTCCGTGGCGTTTACTTCGATGGCTGGAAACCATCGCCGTTGCCGGCGTTCGAGAGAACGAAGCGTTATTTTATCACGAGCGTCAGAGCCAGTTTCGGCCATGACGACGAGATCGATTTCGACGTCGCTATCAACGCCGTGTTCACGCTTCTCGACCGCCATATATCGCATGGCGAGATCGTGCAGGTCCGAAGCTCGATGAAGAAGTCGCTTCGTGAACTGTGGCCAGCGGACTGACCGATGCTCCGCGACAGACAGGATGCCGGAAGCTGGGCGCCTAACGGGAGAAGCTTTGGCTGCGAATCAATAGCGCAGTCTCGCTGGGCCACGCTCCTGGCGCGGGTGGAGCCCGAAGCCTCAATGCCGGTCTCGCCCTCCTGACCGTTTGCAAGACGGGCGCCAGAGACCGTCCCAGAGACCATGACGACAGATTGGAGATTGCACCGATGCTGATCCGGATCCTTTCCGTACTGGAATGCACGAAGTTCTTGACCGCCAATCGCGTTGGCCACTTGGCTTGCGCCAAGGACGGGCACCCCTATCTCGTGCCGATCTACTACGCCCACGCCGACAATCATCTCTATGCGTTTTCCATGCCGGGCAAGAAGATCGAATGGATGCGAGCCAATCCGCTGGTGTCCGTTCAGGTTGGTGAACAGGGTGAAGGACGCAGATGGAAAAGCGTGGTCGTCGAGGGCCGTTTTGAAGAGCTGCCGGATCGGATTGGCCACAAGCTCGAACGGGACCATGCCTGGGCGATGTTGAGCAAGCACTCCAACTGGTGGGAGCCCGGCGCGCTCAAGCCAGTCATGCCTCTTGTCTCAGACAGCGCACCGCATGTGTTCTTCCGGCTCCTTGTGCAGCAGGTGTCGGGTCGGGAAGCCGTGGAATAGCTGGCGCTTGGCCGGCTTGGTACGGCTGCTTTCTCGATCCGGGCAATTTGGCTGAAAGCTGCCCGCTGATTGGGGGATAGGTAGTTCTCCGTAGGGACATAACCGAATTCCGCAACACATGAATTGGCGCGATTGCTGTGTCACGGACAAAACCGGGGAAAACAGCCATGCACGCCTACACCGCCTCCAGAGTATTGCCTTCGCAATCCGATCAAATGAGCTTTCCCGCGGCATTCGATGGCACACAGCCGCAACCGGTCAGCTTCTATCCCGCAGGCTCGGAAATCTATGCCCAGGGCGAAAAGGCCGGAGCCCTCTATCAGGTCGAGTTCGGGGCCGTCCGTCTCTACCGCCTCCTCGCCGACGGTCGCAGGCAGATCAGCGCCTTTCACCTTGCAGGCGAGACTTTTGGCTTTGAAGCAGACGCCACGCATCACTTCTTTGCCGAAGCGATCAACATGACTGGTCTCCGTGCTGTCCGGCTCGCGGCCGGCGCGGATGTCTCGCGTAAACTGCTGCCGCTTGCCCTCAAGGGCCTGATACGGGCGCAGGAGCATCTCCTGGTCCTCGGGCGTCAGAGCTCCATCGAACGTGTCGCGGCCTTCCTCCTCGATATGGCGGAGCGCCAAGGTGGATTGCAGCCTGTCGAACTGCCGATGTCGAGGATGGACATCGGCGACTATCTGGGCCTCACGATCGAGACTGTGTCGCGCGTGTTCACCAAGCTGAAGGACAAGGGCACGATACGTCTTCTCGGTCTGCGCAACGTCGAGATCGTCAGATACGATACCTTGCGCAATATCAGCGAATGAGCCGATTGGCTCGGATCACCGGCATGCCGATTCGGCCGAGCGTGGAGTGCCCTGCCCTTGACGGAAATCAAAACGGCGCGAGCATTAGCATTTCACATGGCGTCGACCAGCAGAGGTGTTTCGCGGTCGGAGGGAACGAACCCATGAATTACCAGCGTTTCTTCGAGGAGGCGATCGACCAGCTCCATGCCGAGCGTCGCTACCGCGTCTTCGCCGACCT
>NZ_VFVS01000031.1:0-45019 GCF_006442215.1 Mesorhizobium sp. B2-3-11
CGCGCTGATCAGCCCGGCCCATGCCGGAGAGCACGGCGACCAATGCCGCCAGCTACACCACGCCGCGGGACACGATCATCAGACCCGTTGCGTAATAGTTCGAACGTGACTTTTACCACAAAGAGCGGTTTGCTGGTACCCTCATGTACATGCAAGGCGACCTCTCGGAAGGTGCCGTCCGGCATTTTGTCCTTTGCTATTTCCAGCAGCGCCCTTGCTGCCTCATCTTCAGCGGATACCAGGCTCGGAAGGTCGGTGCCTTCGGTGTCCGGGTAGGCGGTTCCGTTATCGGTTAGATCGAAATAATAAAGCACCATTGGAGTCGAACAAAAAGGCGTACCCTTTGTTCCTTCGACCCTAAGCTCCACCGCGCGGTGGTTAGCGCCTTACTTCCTGATGATCCAATCCACCAACGCAGGCTCGACACGCTCGGACCCGGTAAACTCGTGAACCAGGTACTGAGCGACGGCGCGCCATTGAGACCTTGGCGTCTTCACTTCCACGACCAAATCCTCAAAGACCTTGCGGACGATGTCTGCATCCCACGCGGATACCCGGTGGTGCTCAGCGTCTCTGAGTGCCTCCCCTATCTTGCGCTGGCGAAGCCGCTTTAGAAGCTCGCGTGATGCCGCGATTGCGCGCCGGGTTTGGGCTATGTCACCGCGAAGTGAGGTAATGTCGGCCATAGAACGGTGCTGAGACAGGAAGCTGGCGTCAATCATCGCCTGCGCCATGTCTATATGGCTTACGATCATAGCTACCTCCCAATAGCTAAGACTCTAGCTGTGTAAGCTAATGCAGCCCGTAAAGGATTCAAATGTCGGTTTGATACCAAGGGAATAAGGGTGTGGCCCAGCTCAGTGTGGCTTCCCTGTACTCGTCGACGGAAATTCGAGGATTGTCGCAGGTCACTCCGGCTGCAGAGGCTCATGGCTAGGCACTTTACGCCAGAAGACTTGACGCAAATCCCGCCGATCGACCGGCTGACCGCATCCGGGACAATTCTAGGAAACGGGCACCTCGTGGAGGACGATCTTAGAGTGCAGCAGCCCCTGAGCTGCGCATCAAAATTCATGGAGCAAGTTAGCCAAAACCGATCACCCTCCCGGTCAGCGCCTCGTTGCTGACGTCAAAAGCGGCCGTTTCGCGGCCTCTCTCCCTTTTTGGCCTGACGGACGAATTAGCTGCCGGTGTATCGCACAAGTCCACCAATTGAGGATTGTATTAAAATGATACACCCGCGTACCGACAACCGGGGCACGCGCGGAGCTGCCCGACGTAGGTCGCGTGGCGCGGTTCTCCTCCCTTCAGACTGGCTCCGCAAGCCCGTTATATGCATTTTTGCTAAAGTTCTCGGAACTGATTGCCGTCGCACGGTTTGAGGGTTCCGGGAGTCGCGAGCACATGAGCAGGACCGAAGACCGGCTGTCGTTCATCGAGTTTCAATCGCCGACGCTGGTGGAGAAAGCTCCTGATGGCGGCAACTGGCTTCACGAGATCAAGTACGACGGCTACCGGACTCAACTTATCCTCGAAGGTGGAACAGCGCGAGCCTTCACCCGGCGAGGCTACGACTGGTCGCATCGGTACAAGAGAATTGTTCAGACGGCGGCGAGCCTGCCGGTGAAATCCGCGATCATCGATGGTGAGGCTGTGGTCTTAGGCGATACCGGGCTGCCGGACTATCAAGCCTTGGAACGGGAGCTAGGCAGTCCGAACTCGTCGAGGCTCATGTTCTACGCGTTCGACCTGCTTCATCTCAACGGGCGCGATTTCCGGCAGCAGCCGCTTTCGGAACGCAAGGCTGCGTTGGAGAAGCTGCTCAAAGATACAGCTCCGACCCTGACCTATGCCGAGCATCTGGAGGTAAGCGGGAAGGACATGTTCGCCCACGCCTGCAAGATGGGGTTGGAGGGCATCGTCTCCAAGCGCGCCGATTCCCCCTATCGCTCCGGCGTCCAGACAAGCTGGGTCAAGATCAAATGCATCAAGAGCGACACCTTTCCCATCGTGGCTTTTGTCGAGAAGCTTGGCGCTCACCCGCGTCGCATCGCCTCGCTCTACATCGGCAGGCCTGAAGGCGACCGGCTGGTTTATGCCGGGAAGGCGCAGAGCGGCTACAGCTTGATCACCGCGCGGCAGGTCCGCGAGCGGCTCGACCCGCTGATTATCGACAAGTCGCCATTGTCGGAGCCGATCGACAAGCCCAAGGCCACATGGGTTAGGCCGGACGTTCTGGCCGAGGTGCAGTTCAGCGGCGTGACCGACCGCGGCATCTTGCGGGAAGCGGTATTCAAGGGCCTTCGTGAAGACCTCGTCACGATCCCCGCAAAGCCGCCCGCCCCATCTAAGCGGCGGCACGAGGCCAACGAACGCGGTGTGCCTCGTGAGAACATCCTGCAGCTGCTGCCAGACGCGGTGTCGCCTTCCAAGCATGAGCTTAGGGGCTACTGGGAGCAGGTTGCCGACCAAGCTCTGGTTCATCTCAGCCACAGACCGTTGAAACTGGTCCGGCATGCCCATGGGGCGACTTTCTATCACAAGGGCCCCTTGCCCGACATTCCGAGGGCCGTGCATCAGTTACGCGTCCAGAAGCGCGAGGGAGGCGAAGGAGTGCGCGTGTGGGTCGACGATCTTGCTGGTCTGCTCGGGCTGGTCGAAATGGATGCGGTGGAGCTTCATCCTTGGAACGCCACCATTGATGACATCGATCGCGCCGATCGCGTGGTTCTCGACCTCGACCCAGGCGAGGGCGTCGAATGGAAGCAGGTGATCGAAGCGGCCCTGGCGCTTCGCGACATCATGGAGGCTGCAGGTCTGAAGAGTTGGCCTAAGGTCACCGGCGGCAAGGGCATCCATTTGATGGCGCCTATTGAACCAAAGATGACCCACGACAGCGCCCGGCAACTAGCCAAGTCGCTTGCCCGAAGTCTTATCAACGTTCAGCCCGACCGTTACCTTTTGTCCGCTGCACCGGCAGCACGAACGGGACGCATTTTCATCGACTACCTTCGCAACGGGAGAGGCAACACGGCCGTAGGTGCGTTCTCCCCACGAGCCCGCCCCGGGTTTCCAATCGCGCATCCAGTGACATGGGCTCAGGTTGAGCGGTCCATTCGGCCCGACGCCTTCACCATGGATCATCCGTTCAGGGCAGCCACTAGGAAGGCAGCCTGATCCGGCGAGGACCGGAGCAGCGAACCTGGATCAGAAGTGGGAGCTGCCGTCAGCAAATCGCAGCGAACCTCAAAGTTCCGCACGAGCTAACAAACCACGGGTTCGTATCGTAGCCGAGACGCGGTTTTCGTTTTCGGTTGGAGGCAATGCGGCTCTCCCGACGAGTTGGCGGGCTTGGGGATCGGTCCAGCCGCGATTCTCACCGCGTTCTTTGGCGGGTTATTCTGCCTGAGCGCATTTCTGGCTTTGGGATTGCTCCTCAGGGTGCAGGGTTCTCACCGACAGCACTGGCTGGGATCGTTTCCGCCAGCATTGCTGGCGGGTTGATCGGATCAATGGCAAGTAGACAGGGCGCGGAACCTTTCGAGGGGATCGTCTTAGTGACGGCGCGCATCAACGGCGCTAGCGACGGTGTTTTGGCTCTCTACTCTGATGGACGCAGCGAGCTATCGAGAGTGGGTCACCAACGTTGGAAGGCGCGACGCCTATGCTCGGACGGCGCACATTGTGTGCGAACTCATCGTCAGCTCGGTGTTACCCTCAAGTTCCGCTCACCAATGCTTGCCAGGTTCTACCCGTTTGGTTGAGGCGCGAGAGGTGGCGTATTCGGGTCCGGGCAACCAAGGGTCGACAATTGACCACATCGAGAGGGCCGATCGCCAACGCTGCCATAACGTTCCACGAGTTTTGCGAATCCGTAGGCGAACGCGAAAAGAAGCGCCAAGAAAACCACTATTCGGACGGCCATAAGGGATTGTAGCAGATCGGCACTGGCGCAGCAGTCCGCAAAAAAGCCTGCAACAGGAAGTGGGGCGACAGACGCCGGTTGGCGGGATAGACGCCGGTCGCCTTCAAGGATGGGGACCATGGATTCAGCAAACTGCGTCGCGATGGTCCTCGGACAAGTAGAGGCGATTCGCACAAGAATAGCAATTGGCCCGAAGTGCCTCTGTCCGGTCTTAAATCTCTGGGACAGATGGCTTGGCGAACGTCCGACGGAAGGAATAGCCTGAAGGGTAATGCCATAGGCTAGCTTGACGGTGATGTGCGGCCACTGGCTTTGCAAGCCGCTCGCGCTTTTTTAGCAGGCGCGATCGCCGAAAAGCGCCGGGAACATTAGTGCCCCATGCAAGTTCGGCATCTAACTCAATCCGGTCACTGAATTTGGCACATGTCCCTTCCCCGAACATTATGATCCGCAAGCTCCAGAACATCTCTGATCTCACGCAGTCAGACATCGCCGTTTTGGAGAGCATCCAATTCCAGACACGGGACTATCATGCCGATCAGGACATTGTGCGCGAGGGTGATCGTCCCACCAATTCATTCGTTGTCTTGGACGGTCTGGTAGGGTCCACCAAGCTTACAGGCGAGGGCAAGCGGCAGGTCACTTCGTTCTTTGTTCCGGGAGACATTCCCGATCTCCATGGATTGCATCTCTCGGTTTTGGATTGCACGTTCTCACCTCTCACGCGCGTCCGCGTGGGCCTCATGCGGCACGATGCCTTGCGGGCCATTTGCGACCAACAACCTTCCATAGCCACGGTGTTTTGGCGCTCGACTCTGATCGACGCAGCGATCTATCGAGAGTGGGTCACCAACGTTGGAAGGCGCGACGCCTATGCTCGGACGGCGCACATCCTCTGCGAACTCATCGTCCGCCTTCGCTCCGTGGGGCTCATCAGCGACCATGTAGCGGAGCTTCCGATCACGCAGGCGGAACTTGCCGATGCGGTAGGCTTATCCACCGTGCACGTAAACCGAACGCTTCAGGAACTTCGACGCAACGGGTTGATTGTCACCGAGGGTTCGCGATTTCACGCCGTTGATTGGGCCGGGCTCATTCGAGCAGGAGATTTCGACACCACCTACCTGCACCAAAAGAACGCGAGAACGTTGTGAGGGCGGGCTCGATGGCGAGATATTTCTTTGACGCCGGCGACAGCAATGCGGTCATCAAAGGTGAGGTAGGCATCGAATGTGATGGGATCGTGGCAGCACGTCGTGAGGCCATGGAAGGCCTGATCTTCGGCTTGCTGCGGCATGTGCTTCCGGCCAGGCAATTGGGGATCGCGAGGCTGATGATTGCCATGGACCGGGTCACATTCACATACGGGAAGATGCTCGTCGCCCTTACGCCACAGGGGATGCTGGCCGAGGGTTTTAATCCGGCGATGATTGCCAACGTGTCTGAAGATTAACTGGGAGCGCTGACGCCGGAGCTTGGCAGGCTAAGCCATGAGTTTCTGGGCGCTGTGGAACGACGTGGCTCTGTGAGCCTGGAACTGTTAGCGACCGGCCGCTACTTTGACCGGCTGATGGATAATTCCAAGGTGGTACGATATTTGGCTCATAATTTCCCGGCCAATTTGACGAGTTTTACAGCCTGTCGATGCCCGGCTTCAAGTCACCAGTTCGCTTTTGGCGTAATGCTGCTGACCTTTGCCCGTTGGCCTCACTCCCAACCGGAGAATGCTTCCATTCAACGTCCGGGTCCGTGCATGTAAGCAATCGCTTGTAGGGAAGGCCACGCGCGAAAGCCAGCTTATAGCGCGGCCACGCAAGGGCTGGACGTCGTGGACAAAGGTCTGGGCGATCACGACATCGAAAGGTGCTGGTGGGAGGCCGCGTGCTGCGTTTCCTGAAACTCAACGTCTCATGCTAGTTCGACGGCTCGGAACTGGTCAGCATCTGGCATTGGGATATCCGCAGGAAAAGTGGACTATGAAGATCGGGCCGACCGACTGGCAGCCTTTGCGCAGTCAACAGGCTGGCCCGTGAGACAGAGAGGCAGGCGAACTCGACCTATACCAGGAGCGGGTCCGAGCAGCGGTCCCTGGAGGCCGTAGCGAGGCGCTCCCGACCACGCCTGGGAATGCTGCGTTCGGCCGGCTCGCGCAAATACTGCGGGCAGGCAGTGCCCCGTTGACGGTTGTTCTCAGATAAGCTATTGAACAGGACCATACAGGTTCACTGAACAGGTATCAATATGGCTCGTCGCGCGATGCAACGCACTCCCGGCACGGGCAAGCCCGAGCAGATCGCCACGGTTCTGGAGCATGAGATACGCTCCGGCCTGCTTGGGTTCGGCGACCGCCTGCAGAGCGAAAACGAGCTCGTCCAGCGCTTCTCCGTCAGTCGCAACACAGTCCGCAAGGGGCTCGAAGAATTGTCGAGCCGGGGGCTCATCACAACCAAGGTCGGCATAGGATCCTTTGTCACCTTCGACGGCATGCCGGTCGATGACGCGATCGGCTGGTCGCGTGCGCTTGCCAATGCGGGCGCCAATGCCGAGACCCGCACATTGCGGCTCGAGATTATCGAGGACGCGGAACTTGCGGCCAGGCTCGGGGTTGGGAGTTGGTCCTTCATCGCCGTCGATCGCGCCCGCACCAATGCCGATGACGGCCACGCCATCTCGATTGAGCGCAGCCGCCTGCCGCTGTCGCCCGAATTGGAAGACATACCGCTGCGCGGCTTGCGCGAAGGCTCGCTGCACCAGACGCTGCGCGGGGCAGGACTTGTTCCCGATCATGGCGAGGAATGGGTCGACGTCGAAATGCTGAGCGCTGCCGACGCCGCGATACTCGGTTGTGCGCCCGGCACGCCCTTCCTGCGTACACGCCGCCTGACGCGCGCCGCTGACGGACGCGCCATCGAATTCGTCACCAGCCTGCTCAATCCGGCGCATTTCGCGCTCCATCTGGAGTTCTGAGCATGGCGGACGCTGCCTTGATGGATCGGGCAATGGGGGCGCTGATCGGCGGGGCGCTTGGCGATGCGCTGGGCATGCCGACACAACTTCTGTCGCCGTCTCGCATCGCCGAGCTCTACGGCCATGTCGAGGATTTCGTCGCGCCTGCCGCCGATCACCCGGTGTCGAAGGGGCTGCCCGCCGGCACGGTTACCGACGACACCGAACAGGCGCTGCTGCTTGGGCGCATACTTGTCGAGTCCGGCGAGCGCTTCGACCATGCGCGCTGGGTCAACGCGCTGCTCGACTGGGAGCGCGACGTCAAGGCGCGTGGCAGCTACGACCTGCTTGGTCCGTCGACCAAGCGCGCCATCGACGCCATCAACAGCGGTGTGCCCGCCGACGATGCCGGCCGCGGCGGCGACACCAACGGCGCGGCGATGCGCATCGCGCCGGTCGGCATCATGGTGCCGCCGGAGCCGCTCGATGCCCTCGTCGCCAAGGTCGCGCAAACCTGCCGGGCCACGCACAACACCTCGATCGCCATTTCATCGGCTGCCGCGGTCGCTGCCGCTGTCAGTCTCGGTATTTCGGGTGGCGACTGGCGCGCCGCTTGCGGCCACGGGGTCGCAGCGGCAAGACTTGGCGCCTCGCTCGGCCATTGGGTCACCGGCGGCGACATCGCTGCGCGCATCCTCTGGGCACAGGACCTTGTTCGCGGCAAGGGTGAGAAGGAAGCGATCAAGCTGATCGTCGACCTGGTCGGCACGGGCGTCGCAAGTCAGGAATCGGTGCCGACGGCATTCGCGGTGCTGGAGGTCGCGCAAGGCGATGCATGGCGGGCTGCGGTCATCGCAGCCAATCTCGGCGGCGACACCGACACGATCGGGGCGATTGCCGCCGGCATGGCCGGCGCCTGCGCCGGTCTGTCGAAGCTGCCGCAGGATCGCATCTGCGAACTGCATGGTATCGACGTCGCTGACGTCCGCACGTTGGCTCTCGATCTGGTCGCCGCGCGTCATTCCAAGACTGGCCCAGGCAAGGAGGACGCCGCATGAGGGGACGGCTCGTCCATGTCGGCAGCGCCGTGGTCGACTACGTCTACCGCATCGATGCCTTGCCGGCGGCGGGCACGGAAAAGACCGCGACGAGCTACGCACGGGTTGCCGGCGGCGGCTTCAACATGATGGTCGCGGCAAGTCGCACCGGCATGAAGGTGGTATTCGGCGGCCAACTCGGCACCGGTCCGGACGGCGACTTCCTGCGGGCCGCTTTCGCGGCCGAAGGCATCGAGACGCTGACGCCGCCGTCGCCCTCGATGGACAGCGGCAATTGCGTCGCCATGATTAGCGGCGACGCCGAACGCACCTTCGTCTCGTGGCCAGGGGCCGAGAGCCAGCTCACGCTGGCCATGATGGCGCCTGTCACGATCATGGCGGGGGACTGGGTTTTCACCTCGGGCTACACGCTGAGCTATCCCGACAGCCGCGATGTGCTCGCCGACTGGATCGAGGCGCTACCGGCCGGCATTCCTTTGGTCTTCGACCCGACGCCGGTGATCGCCGACATTCCGCGGCCAATCCTGAACAGGGTGTTGGTGCGGACGACCTGGCTGAGCTGCAACACCAACGAGGCCGCCGAAATCGCCGGCACCGGCGATGCCCAGACCGTCGCGATCCGATTGCTCGCCGAGCACTGCCCCAGGGCCGAAGGCGTCGTCATCCGCGCCGGTGCGCATGGCTGCCTCGTGCGCATAGCCGATGGCGGCACTCGCGCGGTGCCCGGTTTCGAGGTGGGGGCCGTCGATACCAATGGCGCCGGCGACACGCATATCGGCGCCTTCGTCAGTGCCTTGTCGCGCGGCATCCCGCCCTGCGAGGCGGCCCGCTACGCCAACGCTGCGGCAGCCCTTTCAGTCACCCGCCATGGCGGGTCCTCGGCACCCACGCATGAAGAAACCCAGGAATTCCTGACCCAGCACGCCCAAGCAACGACGGCGCATGGCCGGGAGGAAGCGACTGCAACTTAACAAGTCCATCAACCGGGCAAACAATGAGAGGAAGAAAACATGCGCATGCCCAGACTGACCGCTTTTCTGACGGCGACCGCCGTCTTCGTCTCAGCATTCATGGTTTATGCATTCCCTTTGGCTGCACAAGCGGCCGAGGAAGTGCATGTGCTCAACTGGAAAGGCTATGGCGCCGACGAGCCGTGGGCGGTCGCCAATTTCGAGAAGGCGACCGGCTTCAAGGTGGTCAACGACTTCTTCAACTCCGAACAGGAGATGCTGACCAAGATCCGGACCAATCCCGGCCTCTACGACGTCGTCATGATCAACGCCGCCTTCAACGACCAGGCGATGACCGGCAAGCTGATCCAGCCGATCGATGTCTCAAAACTCTCCAACTATGCCGACATCGCCAAGGACAAGGCCGGTTCGCCGATGCTTGACCATGACGGCAAGGTCTATGGTGTGCCCTGGGTGTGGGGCCTGACAGCGCTGGCCATCAATGACAAGTCGTTCGACAAGCCGCCGACGAGCATCGCCGAGATGTGGAACCCAGCCCATAAGGGGCGCGTCATCATCCGCGACGACGCCGTCGAGGCGGTGCAGTTCGGTGCGCTGGCTTCGGGACAGAACATCAACGACATCAAGGATATGGAAGCGGTCAAAGCGAAGCTCACCTCGCTGATGCCGCAGATCAAGACCTTCTGGAGCTCGGAGAACGACTGGAACCAGATGGTCGCCTCCAACCAGATCGACATCGGCACCTATTGGAGCGGCTCGGCCGATCGCGCCAAGACGCATTTCAAGTTGCCGGTCTCGCTGGTCATCCCGCAGGAAGGCTCGGTTGCCTGGCTCGACGCCTTCTCGATCCCGGTCGGCTCCAAGAATGTCGCCGGCGCCGAGGCCTTCATCAACTACATGATCGATCCGAAGTTCTACGTCGAATGGGTCACCAAGGTCGGTGCTCCTGTTTCCGCCAACACCAAGGCGGTCGAGGCACTGCCCGGGGATGCCTTCAACCGCAAGGTGATGGGTGATCCGGAGGTCGCCAAGCGCATCCAGTTCCAGGCGCCGATCACCGACGAGCAGCGCGAGAAGTACCTGGCGCTATGGCAGGAGCTGAAGGTCAACGTGAAGTAACGGGCCTCTTTCGGAGGAGAGGCAAAATGGCTGACCAGCTTGCGATCGGTTCGCGCCGTGGATTGAGGCCCGCCCTGCCGCTTCTCCTGCCCGTCTATCTGTGGCTGACGGTGGCGATCTTCTTGCCGCTGTCGGCGATGGTGTTCTTCTCCTTCATGACCGACCTGCCCCTGGCCGGGAAGGAGTGGTCGTTCACGCTCGGCAACTACACGGCCTTCTTTTCGCAAAGCCTCTATTCGAAACTGCTACTCGCGTCGCTGCGTCTCGGGCTCGAGGTCACATTATGGTGCGTCGTCATCGGCTACCCGGCAGCCTATGTGCTGGCCAAGGTGCTGAAGGGCCGCAGCCGCGAGGCGATCTTCCTGCTCGTCATCCTGCCCTTCTGGTCGAACGGGCTGGTGCGCATCTTCTCGTGGGCCATGGTGCTGCGCGAAGGCGGCATTCTCGATACGGCGCTCAACGCGGTGCTGCCGTTCAAGATCAACATCGATCTGATGTATTCCTATCCCGCCGTCATCATCGGCCTTGTGCACTCCTACGTGCCCTACATGGTTCTGACCTGTTACCTGACGCTGCAGGCCATCGACGACTCGCTGATCGAAGCCGGCCGGTCGCTCGGCGCCACGCGGCGGCAGGTGCTGTGGCGGGTGATCATCCCGCTGTCGATGCCTGGCCTGATCGCCGGTTCAGCGCTGATCTTCGTGCCGGTGGTAGGCTCCTTCATGGAGCCACGCATCCTCGGCGGTCGCACCGGCACCTTCTACGGCACAGTCATCGAGGACCAGTTCGTCGCCGTCTTCAACTGGCCGCTGGGTGCTGCGCTGTCCTTCATCCTGCTGGCGGTCGTGCTGATCATCCTGGCGCTGGCCGCTCCAGTTTTGCGGAGGGCAGGCTGATGGCGACGACGCGCATCCTCGAATGGCTGGGGCGCTTCTACATCGTACTGCTGCTCGCCTTCCTCTATCTGCCGATCATCATCATGGCGCTGATGTCGTTCAACACGTCGCCCTTTTACCAATTGCCGTTCGAGTGGACGACGGACTGGTACGCTTCGCTCTGGCAGAACGACCAGCTGATCGCGGCGACCTGGAACAGCATCGAGATCGCCGTCATCACCACGATCATCTCAACGGTGCTGGGCGTGATGGCTTCGCTCGCGCTCTACCGCTACGAATTCCGCGGCAAGAAATTCCTGCAGGCGCTGCTCTTCCCGCCTATCGCCATTCCGTGGCTGATCACCGGCACGGCGATGCTGATCTTCTTCTTCGGCGTCGGCATCGGTCGCGGGCTCGTCGCCATCCTGCTCGGCCATGTGGCGCTGGCGCTGCCTTATGTGATCGTCGTCGTCTCTGCCCGGCTGCAGACCTTCGCGCCGGAACTCGAAGAGGCGGCGCGTTCGCTCGGTGCCAACCAGTGGCAGGTGACCATGCGCGTCACGCTGCCCTGGATCATGCCTGGTGTGATCGCCGGCGGGCTGTTTGCATTCGCCGTGTCGTTCGACCAGTTCGTGGTCTCGTATTTCCTGTCGACGCCCGGCCAAACGACGCTGCCGGTTGAGATCTATGCCGCGATCCGCAAAGGCTTCACGCCCGAGATCAATGCGGTCTCGACGATCATCATTGTCGTATCCATGGCGCTGATGCTGCTGACGGCACGCTTCTTCAAATTCGGCGGAGAGAAATAATGGCCGGCGTCGAGGTAGCTAACCTCTCCCGCAGTTTCGGCGCGCACAAGGCGCTGGACGATGTCTCGATCGATTTTGCCGATGGCGGCTTTTACGCGCTGCTCGGCCCCTCGGGCAGCGGCAAGACGACCCTGCTGCGCCAAATCGCCGGCTTCGACTTTCCGGATACCGGCCGCATCGCCATCGGCGGTGAAAGCGTCGAGCGCGTGCCGGTCGAAAAGCGGCGCATCGGCATGGTGTTCCAGAACTATGCGCTGTTTCCCAATATGAGCGTCGCCGACAACGTCGCCTTTGGGCTTTCAGTGCGCGGGGAAGCGAAGGCGACGATCGCCACGGAAGTGCAGCGCGCGCTCGACCTCGTCCAGCTCGGCAAGCTCGGCGGCCGCCGGCCGCATCAACTCTCCGGCGGCCAGAGGCAGCGCGTGGCGCTGGCACGCTCCATCATCACCAAGCCGCGCGTGCTTCTGCTCGACGAGCCGCTCGGCGCGCTCGACAAGGCGCTGCGCGTCGACATGCAGATCGAATTGAAACGCATCCAGCGCGAGATCGGCATCACCACCATCTTCGTCACCCACGACCAGGAAGAGGCGCTGACGATGAGCGACCGCATCGGCATATTGCGCGACGGCCGGCTGGTACAGGAGGGGCCGCCCGAAGAAATCTACGACCGGCCGCAAAGCGAATTCGCCGCGACCTTCCTCGGCGACGCCAACATCTTGCGCGGCGATGCGACCGGCAACGGCATAAAGCTACCGGACGGCACAGCGATCGCTGCCTCTGTCGGCGCGTCCGTGCCCACGGGTGCAAAGGCGAGCTGCGCCGTGCGGCCGGAGCGCATCCAGATCTCGACTGGCGCGGGGAAGTCTGATCACGCCAATGCCAACACGCTCAAGGGCCAGATTTCGAAGCGCATCTTCGCCGGCAACAACAGCACCTATTTCGTCGAACGCGGTGCCCAGACGCTAAAGGTGATCGTGCAGAATACAGGTGCCGAAAGGCTGGCCGAGGGCCAGGAAGTTGTGCTGAACTGGTCGCCGGAGAGCACGGTACTGATCGCTGCCTGAACTCGCCGATCGCGTGGCATCAGGAGAGGCCTAAATCTCTGGAATGCTCTCGCGGAAATCTCCTGAAGCCGCGGCTGGTGGAGTTCGTATAGCTGTACCACTGACAGAGCAGGGCTCTCCAGGGAGCGTCATGCATAGGTGAAGCTCATCTGATTTGGAGAGGATCGGAGCCCGAGAACGTCCGCACGTGTTAGACTAGCTCGAACCAAGCGTGGGGGAGGGAACCGACGAGCTGGTGGAGCGTGTGAGCGCTACCGAGAGCGCGGTCTCAATGCCAATATGACCAGCGTCAAGGAAGTGACGGCCGAGGTGACGCGCTGGAACTTATGGGGCTGGGGGGCACTTGGCGTCACCCGCATGGCAGCCGCGGCCCTGGCCTCCCCGTCACCGCATATTGCTCGGATATCTGGCGCGTGCTGCTGGGAGGGTGAATTTGGAAGGGCGTATGACTGTTCCTCGATAGAGCCATCACAGTTCGTGTCGAGCGGCGCATGCGGGCTGCGACCATCTTGCCGTCATCAAGTTCGGCGCACGAACGGGCCGCGTACCCATCGCAACGGTGCGGTCCAGCGCCAGCTGGTTGTCGTACCGATGTTTGTCCACGTCCCGAACGCCCCAAAGGCAGAATGCGTCCGCCGCGGGGGAGAGTTCAAAACTGCAAACCGAAGCGGAACATCAGAGCTCTCTAACGGTTCTATCTTGGTCGATTTCCAAGGTAGAGGGGCGGCCGTGTCAGCGTTTGAATTCGTGTATTTTTCTGGTTTGACGGCGAGTGATCTCCTAGGCGGCGTTGTCTCCTTGTTGGCCTGTTGTGTGCTCTACAACGTTATCGCGGAGGATCGTCCGCACCGGTAGCGCGGGAGCCGAGCGCCTGGCCCGCTGGCTTCGCAGCACGTCCCGCGCGAGCGGTGTGCCTATCGACCTGCGCGCAAGAGCGCTCAACGCTTCGAACGCCTCGCTCACCCGCTTCTGCGGTGCTTCCAGGGAAGGATAGGCCCGGTCGAGTTCTACTCCGGAGGTCGCCAAGGCTGCATCGCGATCCAAGAGATTACGCTCGCTGACATCGACCGACTGGGCGATGAAGGTCCCCAGTTGACCTCCGTAGTCCCGGTTGACCTCCGTGAGTGTCGACGAGCCTATTCAGCAACTCGGCATCCCTTGCCGCCATAATGTCGGCGCAAGGTGCATAGAACGGACGGGCCTTGCGGACCCGACTTGGATTCCGCGCGAGCCAGCCAACAGTTGCCGGCAACGGAGGTGTGATCAGGCCCTGCACACGCGCGGCACGTGGATAGGCACTTTCGAAGCGCGCAAACGTCTCGAAAATCTCCCGCACCGCGGCTGGCGCCAGTGAGCCGGCCTTCGCCTGGAAGCGCTCGAGCAATCGCCCCTCGGCGCCTGAGGCGCGAAGAACCGTGTTTCCAGATCGTCCAGGCCTTCAAATATCATCTGCTCAAAGGCGGGGTTGGCCAGCCAGGCCGGGAAGCCGCGCAAGACCATCCCAAAGTTGATAGTCGAAGCCAACCTGGGCAATCTCGCCGCCTATGCTCGGGTATCGGTCAGAGCATCGCTTCCCTGCAGCGGGCCCGCGACTTCAACGAGAAGATCGCGGCCGTCACTGCCTCGCGGCCTTCACCGGCGGCCTTGCGAAAGAGGTTCTCGGCAACCTGTCGTTGGCCTTGGTCTGAGGTGATGAAGTTCCTATCGATGTCCTTGCGCAGAGTCTTGGGATCGATGCCGATCAAACCGGCAATGTCGGGTTCCGGCACGCGGTAGCCGGGCCAAAGCCTCGACCTGACGGCGATGAAACCATCGGGTGTATGCCGCGGCCTGGCCATCAGGCAGCCTCCTGAGCCCGCTCGGCGGCAGCCGCAGACGCAATCAGGCCGCTGCTCATGAACGATGCTGGCGGCGAGGTTCATCCTCTACAATGGTGCCCACTTGCTCGTATCGGCCTTACGAGGGGTGGAACCCGCATCAATTTCAATAGTTCTTGGCAGGTCAAAGGGGACCAAAGTGCGGCCTAAAAGTTTCGGTGCATTGTCGGCTTTCAGAAATGCCGTCCCGACCGGACGGAGGTTCGCCCGTTGCCTCGACGCTCTCAAGTATGTCGCGGTGGCAATTGCCACGTGTTTCTTCACCCTGGTGGCCATAAACCTCACAGCCGAACCGCGTGTCCTGCGATCCATCGTGCCGCATCGTTTTGACGCGACCGATCCACAATTCGCGCGAAGCATGGCCGCTTATTCGCAAGGACAGGTATTCGAGGCAAACGCTGTGCAAACGCTGGTCAATGGAGATGAGATCTTCCCAGCGATGCTGCAGGCCATCCATGCGGCTCGGTCGACCATCGACATGGAAACTTACATCTACTGGTCCGGAACGGTCGGCTACGAGTTCGCCAATGCCTTGGCCGCGAAAGCGCGGAAGGGCGTCGAGGTTCGTGTGCTGGTGGACGGGGTCGGCAGTCTGCCATTCGACGAGGATCTCATCCACATCATGACAAGCGCGGGCGTGCGGTTTCAGCGCTACCGGCCTATCTACTGGTACACGCTTGACCGGGTGAATAACCGGACGCATCGGAAGCTGCTGATCGTTGACGGACGGTTCGCCTTTACCGGCGGGGTGGGTATCGCAGACAACTGGCTGGGGGACGCCCGCAACCCTGATGAATGGCGCGACACCCACTACCAGATCGAGGGCCCTGCTGTCTCCGCCTTCCAGGCAGCCTTCGCTGAGAACTGGCTCGAGACCGCGGGCGAGACTTTGCAGGGAGAGAAGTTCTACCCGCCACCGGAAGCAGCGGGAGCACTAAATGCTCAACTGGTGCTATCTTCTCAGCCAAATGGCTCCGAAGGCATGGAGCTGATGATGTTGGCTGCGATAGCCGCCGCCAAAGAACACCTTCGGATAGGGATGGCCTATTTCGTCCCCGATAACATTGCCTTGCAGCAAATATTGGACGCCAGAAAAAGAGGGGTGGCGGTTGACGTCATCTGTCCCAACGGCCTGACAGATGTTCCCATCGTTCGAAAAGGCTCTCGCTATTTCTGGGGTGATTTGCTCAAGGCCGGAGTTCGGATTTATGAGTTCCAGCCCACCATGTACCACCCCAAACTCCTGATCGTTGACGATGTATGGACGAGCTTTGGTTCAACCAATCTGGACGAGCGGTCTTTGCGGCTGAACGACGAAGCCTCTCTGAACGTCTTCGGCCGGGATTTTGCGCGCACGCAAATCGACTTGTTCAACGAAGACCTCAAGCGATCAAAGGAGATCAGTTTGGACGAATGGCAATCGCGTCCATTGAGCGAGAAGGTCACGGACTGGATGGCCAGCAGGCTGCATTCACAACTTTGATGTTTAGTCCCGGCACTTGCTAAAGCTAATTGAATTTGGAGCGTCTCGTTTGTGATGCCACGCCTTGCATATGAACTCTAGGGTAGTTTGCCGCTCATGCTGGAGACATGATGGCTCCGAGTAAATGATCTCACAGCACATGGGCTGAGGCTCGCGGAGGACTTTTGCGGTTGTGGGTCCGACACTGGTCGAACTCGCACGTTATCGACCCGCCACGGTCAGGCCCGACTTCATCGAAAAGCTGCCGGTGGACGGCCTTTCAAGCAGGATATGCTGGTCGCGACGGAGATGGCCCCAGGCCCCATCACCCCGCGCTGGCGATGGATATTCGGCTCAGAGGAAAGCGGCATGGCGTCGACGCGGCCCCCCGCCCAATGGCGCAGTATGCGGACCTCGCCCAGCTGGGGGAACATATCCAGGCAGATGTTGGCCATGTTAGCCATCACCGGAAAATCGACCTTGAGCGACATACGTGGCCGTTCGTGCACTTCCGTGCCACCGACCACCTCGCCGCGCGAGGTCTGGTGGAAATACGCCAGGCTATCTATGAGCGCGATCGCCGGCTTTATGAAGGTGCTCCAGTGCCATCGCTTCGATGCGCATGCCGAATCCGTTCACGGCACATCCGCCAGAGATGCGATATCGCGGTTGTTGGGGCCGGCGCAGGCAACGACGCATTCCGCTTCGATCCGATGCTCCCCAACCAGCACGGCGGTCACCCTCGAGGCAGTTCGCACGATCCCCGTGATTTTTGTGCGATATCGCATCTCGATCTGATTGCGATGGCAGAAAGCGAGGAGTCCCTGCATTGCGGCATGGTGCGGCGCCACCCCCTCCGCGTCTGGTGCTGTACTGCCCTGACGCGGGATTTGTTGATTGCCGGGAGGAGCTCGTCGATTTCGCGACGGGACAGCCATCCGGCTCTTCACGCCGAAGCTCTGCTGAACCTTCAGCCTTCCAGGAGCATCGCTTCGCTTTCTCCCGCCCGGAGATGCAAGCGATAGGAAGCCCGGTCGGATGAGAATGAACCGGTCGGAGCCCTTCATCATGCCATTTGCCGGCTTTCGCCCGGGCATATCCGTACTTGACGCTCGCCCGCTATTGTCACAGGTAGCGATGTCGGGGTCCAAGATATACCGTCGTTCGTGTGCTTGGACCTTTTCCGGTCACCTGCCTATTTCAGCTTGCTCGGTCGCCTCTTACTCCCTCGCGTGAGTTAAAATGCGGAATACCGGCCAATGGGCAATCGCTTCGCGCAATTTGCTGAAAAGCTTGCCTTCTTTGTTGATGGCAGACCGAACTTGAACGGCAGCCCATCCGGCTTTCATCGTCCCGCCGACATGGCAATGGCAGACAATAGCGTGCAACTGCCAATCCGTAAGCTCGAAAAAGCGCTTCGCTTCGCCATACGTATCGTTCTTCAGCCCTTCAGTCGGCAAAGTTGGATCGGCGAAAGCGATGCTCAGCGCGGAGCCGAGGGACTGGGTTTTGTCGCGCACGTCCAAGGTCATGTATTCCGTCCCGGGGAAGGCGGCGAGGCACCGCTCGGGATTTCGCTCGAGCAGCATGGCCCAGTGTTCCAAACGCTGGCGCCGCGTCATACCCGGAAACGATGCTTCGACTTCCGCGACCCCATGCAGTTCCGCAAGTGTCTGATGTTTCATGGCCGTCTCCTGTTGGCGAGGCGCTCCGCCTGCAACAGGCCGAAGTAGCCTCAGTCGTCCCTATGCAGGCGAACCTGCAGTCCGTCGGGAAGTTCCACTGGCGAGAAAATTTGACAATGCGGCTGCTCCGATTTCCCGCTGTCTCGGTACGTTAGACCATCCCATGCAACGAGTTACTTCGATGCTTGGACCAAACGCCGGAGCAACGGGTAATCCTTCAGATCCTTATAAGGCGTGAGATCTAAATCCCCAGGCAGCGAAGCTGTTCGTCATCGATCGCTTTCTCATGGATCTTGATAACGCTTTGGTAGTGCCGCCAGGTCAGGCCAGCCCCTTTGACCGCGTCTCTTCGCGCGCGAAGCGATTAAATAGACGTGCAGATGATGAAGGCGCAACTCGTCCAAGAGCTTTTCAACAATTTCGTGGCACACCGGAAACGGTTCCAGGCGCACGTCCTCGCCTCTCCATCTGATGGTACGCCGGCAGGTGTCGGTCGATGTAAATTTTCATTCCATCGCTGCTTTATCCAGCAAAAACTGGTGGCTGACCTTAGCTCGTCGATGAAGCGCGGGTGCGACATCAGACAGAACGAGGTCGCTGATATCTTCAGAGCTATGACGGACCTCGTCGGCTAGTTTCACGTCCGCTCCTGCTATTTGGCTGCCGAAGCGCCCGCCCCAAGGCGAACGCTTCGAGATGACTTTTTTACTTATTGACGATGATACGCTGCTTGTCGCGGTTTTGTGCGTAAGTTGCCTTGTCGTAGGCAGTCTGCGCCTCCAGCTGGTCCTTGGTGAAGTTCGTATAGAGGTAACGGTTGCCGTTTTTGTCGGTCATGAACTTGAGGTTCTCCATACCGACGGCGACCTCCTTTTCGCCGATGCCCAGAAAGCCGCCTACATCAACGATTATCGAGTCGACCTTCTTGTCACCGGTCAGGATAACGTCGCCGATCTCGCCGACCTTCGCATCATCTGCGCCATAGACGTTGGTTCCGATCAAATTCGCGGCACTGATTTTGTCTGACGGCATTTCGGTCAAGGTCGACTTGTCGATCGAGGCCGTCGCAGTCGTATCGGTTTTGCCATTAGCCGCTTGGCTGTCGGCCATGCTGTTGGTCGGCTGGGCCGTTGGGATTGCCGCAGTATTGTAAGCCTTCGTATCGAAATTAGGCTGAGCTTTAAGCTCATCCTTGGTCGTCTTTGCGACCAACCAGCGATCGCCCTTCTTGTTGATCCATTCAAGCTTGTTGAAGTCGTAGGCCACATTTTTTTCGCCCACGCCAAGGAAACCGCCGACGCCAATGACGACGAGTTTGGCGTTCCCGTCCTTGTCCAGGACGATGTCATTAACATCGCCGATCTTCGTCGCGTCATCGGCGCTGCTGTCATAGACCGCGGCTCCCATGATCTTCGAGACGAGTTTGCCATCAATGACCGGGGCAACAGCCTCCGTCTGGGTAGCGGGCTTGCTGGTATTTGCGGCCTGTGCACCGGCCGTGCAGAACGCTGTCGACATGAGAGCAGCCGTCGCTATCGTAGTTAGGATCTTCCGCATCATTGTGAAATTCCTCCTGTTGCCTGGTTGGCGGCGTCGGTAGCTGCCAACGCCATTTCGACCAACGAAAACAAGGCCCCTAGGTTCCGGGAGTAGGTCTATGGTCCTAACGATATAGACTGAAGGCTCATGCAGAACCTGATGCTACGTTGGCGATAGGGGCGCCATCCCTGGGCCCGCAGGCGGCATAGCATCCCAGGCGGCGTTTCGCGCGGCGCCCGGTCCCCAAGCTGGCTCTCTCATATTTTGGATCCGAACGGGACTCCGAGTTGGCCAGTTCGCCAGCACCTTCACCCCGCGACGGTCGCTCGCGCTGCGCTACGCCAACGGCTCCGCGCCAGCGCCCGTCGCTCCACCCGCCCAGCAGGGCATACCCAACGCCGGAAACGAACTCAGAATTGGATAGAAACTGGGGGCAACGTAACGTTCAGCTCATATCCGGAACGCCAGGACCTCCGGTTGGATTTGGAGCCGGTGCATAGCTCCGCCTGTAGCGATGAAGTACAGCCGAACCGCATCGACCTGATTGACAAGCCCGGCCATGACAGGCCCACGACTTTGCCAGACGATTCCGAACCTGGTCCACTGGTTCCTCGCATCCAAAACGTAAAACGCCGGTCTAACGCCGAAAAGCAGAGCGCTTCTGCATGCTCTCGCTTAAGCTGCGAGGGGCATGTTGACCGCCACAAGAAAGAGAGCGTTATGAGGTTCTTTCATCGCGTTGCCAGCGCTCCGAGGGATCACACCAGGCAGCGACTGGTAGAACCGTTGCCTGTTTGCAGCCGCTAGAGCTCGGGCCTCATGCGACAGCTTTCCGCCCAGGCGAGCGGCGCTTGCCGTCGGCCTTTGACGCGGACTTGCGCTTTGAAAGGTGCGCAAGCAGAGCTGCCAAACCCAGCGCATTGAGAACCCGCGTCCTGGGCACTCCTCCCTTGCGGGCCATCTCGACACCCCAATGCATGTGGTCGAGTTCACGGATTGAATGAGCGTCCGGATTGATGCTGAAGATGCAGCCGTAGTCGAGCGCCCTTTGATGCCACCGCCAGTCGAGATCGAGCCGCCACGGATGCGCGTTGATTTCGACAGCGACGTCATATTTTGCGCACGCTCTGAGGACCTTGGCGACGTCCAGCTCATAGCCGGGACGACGCAACAACTGGCGACCGGTCATGTGCCCGATAATTGTCGTGAGGGGATTCGCGATTGCCTCAATGATACGCTCCGTCTGCTCTTTCTTAGGCAACTTGAAGCGGCTGTGCACGCTCGCGACAACGAAATCAAACTGCTTCAAGACGTGGTCCGGATAGTCAAGCGAGCCGTCGGCCAGGATGTCTGCCTCGATGCCCTTCAGGACACGGAATTTACCACCGTACTTCGTGTTCAGCCGATCCGCGTCGCGGTGCTGTTCAGTGATCTCCTGCAGTGTGAGCCCGCCCGCGTAGTGGGCAGACTGCGAATGGTCGGCGACACCAAAGTATTCAAACCCGCGCTTACGTGTCGCTTCAGCCATTGCCTCAAGCGTTTCGGTGCCATCGGATGCGGTCGTGTGAGAATGCAGGATGCCATGCAGATCTCCGTCCCGGACGAGGGGTGGTAACTGCTGGCTCGCTGCCCGCTCAATCTCGTCCCTGCCTTCGCGCAGTTCCGGTTCGATGAACTGCAGGTCCAACGCGTCGTAGATTTCCTCCTCTGTCGCTGCTGCGATCAGCTTTCTCGCGCGATAGAGCCCGTCGGGTTTGAGGGCGAACCCTCTCTCGGTCGCGTACATCTTCAACTGCTCAAGATGGGCGGCCGAACCGGTTGCTTTGAGAAGGCTCGCGCCAAAGTGCTTCTTGTCTGTGACCACAAGTGTGAGGGTGGACTGCTCGATCGCGGTCCGCTTCTTCCCCATTGCGACCAGTGCGAGGTCGATGACCAGTTCGCAACCGCGCCGGAAATCACCGGCAATTTCCACGCGCGAAAACTCGGGATGCTCTTGCTTCACCAACACGACAGCATGTTCGAGAAGAGCGGCGGCCTTGTGCAGGTGAAGTTGTGTTTCGCCGCTTCGCGCGATGGCCAGATTGTGCAGGATCTTTGTCTGAAGCGAAGCACCGAGGCCTTTGACTGGCCGGATTCGATCTGCCTTTGCGGCGGCTTCGAGCTCAGCCAACGAGTTCACGCCGAGGGCCTGATGAAGCTTCAGGATCTTGTCGGGCCGAAGCCCTGGTATGGCAAACAACTCCATCACACCCGCCGGGACCTCTTCCCGCAGCTTCTCAAGGCGTGGATGTGTGCCCGTTTCATAGAGCTTGCGCACAATATCTGCGATCGCGTTACCGATCCCCGGGATCCTGATGAGGGCGCCCGCGGCGATGATCCGGTCGAGCGGCTGCGACAACGCAGCCAGACTGTCTGCAGCGCGCAGATATGCTTTGGTGCGATAGGGGTTGTCCCCGCGCAGCGCCGTGCGATGTCCGTATTCCCTTAGGAGGCTGGCGACTGTCCGCGAATCGGTTTTTGCCATGGTCGAGGCAAACGGGGCCAATCTTCGCAGGTTCCAATCAGGCCAAGGCAACGAAGCCCTTATCCAGCCTTACTGCCTTCGCGGAGTGGGGCTACAAATTTGGCAATGATTGGTCGGCTCGCCCCCATCCCGCCAGAGATTTGCTGAGTGCGCGTTTCTTCAATTCAGAAGCGTCGCCGACGTGGAAATGCGAGGGCGCATCAATCGTCTTCATTTCCGCCCAGGTGATCGGCGCCGCGACCGGAGCGCCCGATCGGGACCTTGCGCTATAGGGCATGATCGCGGTCGCCCCACGCTGGTTGCGCAAATAGTCCACAAAGATGCGACCCTTCCGGCGCTTCTTCGACAACGCGGCCGTAAAGTGAGAGGGATCGCTTTGAGCGACCGCTTGCGCGAGGCGATGCGCGAAGTCTTTCACTTGCGGCCACTCGGCCTGAGGGGTGAGCGGCGCGATCACATGCACTCCTTTGCCTCCGGTCAGCATCGGGAATGTCGTAAGCCCCAATGACTTCAAAATATCACGAAACTGGAAAGCTGCGGCGCGGACAGCTTCAAAATCGAGACCCTCATCGGGGTCGAGATCGAAAACGAGGCGGTCGGCCTTTTCGATATCCTCGATCCGAGCTCCCCACCCATGCAGCTCGATCGTTCCCATCTGTACGCAGGTCATCAGCCCATCGGCATCGTCGACATAAAGGTATGGCTCCTCCTGGCCGTCCTTTTCAGTGATACCGACGTGGTGGACTTTGTCGCCAAAGCTCCCGGCATCATGCTTCTGGAAGAAGCACTTCTTGGCCCGGCCTTGGGGACACCGAACCAGACTGATCGGTCGACTCCCAACCCAAGGAAGCATGATCTCAGCGACGGCCGCGTAGTGGTCGGCGAGCTGACCCTTGGTGATATTCGACTCCGGATAGATCACGCGGTCACGATTGCTGATGGCGATGGTCTTCCGCGGCGACGTGGTCAGCTTGGCTGTGCGACGTTCCGTCTCCAGCATGACCGCCTCCGGCTTCTTGTCTTCGCGCAGACCGAGGTAGCTCGGATGTCTCAACGTTCCTTCGTTAGTCATCTCGGCGAAGGCAATCTCCGCGACCAGCTTGGGGCGAAGCCAGTGTGCTCCGCGAACTTCGGCTCGCGGCGCCGCGACGGTCGCGGCCTTCTGCTCGAGCGGTGCCATGATCTCCATGAGACGGAAAAGTTCAGCTGTATCGAAGCCGGTACCGACTTTTCCGGCATAACGCAGCTTGCCGCCATCATGCACTCCAAGGATCAATGACCGGAACGCGCGGACCTTTTCGGACGGCGTCCAACCGACAATCACGAACTCCTGCCGCTTGATGCACTTGATCTTGAGCCAGTTTCCGCCGCGGGCCGCCACATAATGCGAATCGGCGAGCTTGGAAACCACCCCCTCGAGCCCGGCTGCGCAAAAGCGGCCGAGCAGCTCTTCTCCGCGCCCCAGAATATGATCAGAATAACGAAGCACCGGGTTCTTCGCGGGCAAAATTCTCTGGAGCTTTTCCTTGCGTTCAAGGAGAGGATGCTTCGTGAGATCTTCGCCGTCGAGTTGAAGGAGGTCGAACGCATAAAAGTCGATAGTGGCTGGCGCACCCTTTAATGCGTTCTGAAGCGCCTGGAAGTTTGATCGTCCGTCGGCATCGACAACGACGGCCTCTCCGTCAATCAGGGCAGAGCGGACCTGGAGCTTGCGGGCCTCCGAAAGAATGGACGGAAAACGGTGAGACCAGTCCAGGCCAGATCGCGTGTAGGCACGCGCTTCGCCGCTGCCGACCGCAACAAGAATGCGATAGCCGTCGTATTTCATTTCGTGGATCCAGCGGTCGCCGGCAGGGACGACGTCCACGAGCGTTGCGAGCTGGACGGGCCGAAAAGTGGGCAGTGCCAAATTGGCTTGCTCACGCGTTGGCGACGTCGCTTGATGAGCGGTTGACCCCTGCATTGCCTTACGCGACGTTGGCATGACCACTCACCGCCCCATACCCAAGACGAAATGGCTTAATCGCGTCCAACGCGCGACTGCTTCTTAAGTTTCGCCGAGAAGCTTGGAGCTTGTTGCCATCATTGTCCCGCCTTATCAGCGCCTCGGCCTGCTCTCAGCTGAATCCGTACTGCCTGCCTCCGTCCACCATCTTCTCAGTTTACCCGCACAATGTCGCCGGGCCGGGCAAGAGCCAGAGTAGTCGCGGAGATCGCTTGAAGCGTCGCGGTGTCACGGGCCTATCGGCCTTCCGCACCAATTGGTGAAGGAAACTCCGGGTAATCGGTCCGCACCCACTCCTCAATGAGCCAGCCTTCATCGTCGAAACGAAAAATGTTGGACAAATCCCAGGTCACACGCCGGCGGTTCGGAGGCAAGGGGGGCCGACGGGCGACTGTGTGAATTCGCGGGCAAAGCGTCCCTCGACCCAGGTTTGGCAGGCGACATAGTCACCTTCGACGATGATGATGCCTCGAGGGATCTAGCGACCGTCGAATGCTATGGACTTGAAGTAGTTGGCAAGCCCGGCGTAGTCCACCTCGAAGCCATCCGGGCCGTGGAAACGGAACTTCTCCGTGTCGAAGCACCCGGCATCGATCGCCGCGCCTGTATGGTTGGCGATGTGGCAGCGTTATAAGACCTCTGCAATTGTCTTATAACGTCACTTGCGTCGCTTCAGCTCATGCCGCTATAAGAGAAACGCATTTTTCTTATAACGGAGCCGACGCATGAAGACGGTCGATCTCGTTTATCGCACGATGTATGCGGAACTCGTTCAGCGCTGCCTTGATGCATCGTTCGTAACCGACTTCTCCACGGCGGGAAATTTCGTCCGGGTTCCGGTGAAGGGGCGGGGCTATTGGTATTTTGAGGAAACCCAACCCAAGAAAACGCGGAAGTATGTCGGCCCGTCCGACGATCCCGAGATCGCGAAACGCGTTGAAGCCTTCCAAGAGATCAAGGAAGACCTCCGTAGCCGACGGAAACTCGTCTCCACGCTGACTCGCGAAGCAGGGCTGACCGCACCGGACCGGTTCACTGGCGATGTCGTTGAAGCCATCGGAGCAGCAGGAATCTTCCGCTTAAGAGGCGTGCTCGTCGGTACGGTTGCCTTCCAGACGTATGCGGGACATCTCGGCGTAAGATTGCCTGGTGCTTCATTGCAAACCGGCGATGCCGATTTCGCGCAGCATTACTCGACTTCGTCGTCAGTCGAAGACACCCTGCCGCCGATCCTGGAAATCTTGAGAGAGATTGATCCAACCTTCAGGGAGATCCCCCATAGATCGGATCCCGGACACACGACCCAATTCGAGAATGCAACGAGATACAAGGTCGAGTTCCTTACGCCGAACCGGGGATCGGATGACTACACCGACCGCGCCAGTCCGATGCCAGCACTGGGCGGAGCTTCGGCGCAGCCCTTGCGTTTCCTCGATTTCCTGATCCACGAGCCCATCCGGACCGTGATGCTGCATCGGTCAGGGGTGCCTGTAACCGTGCCGTCGCCGGAACGGTATGCAGTTCACAAGCTCATCGTCGCCTCTCGCAGGAAATCAGATGCAAACGGCGTCGCCAAGCGCGAAAAAGACGTCCATCAGGCCAGCCTCCTCGTCGAGGCACTGGAGGCGACCCGTCGCAAGGATGACCTTGCAACAGCGTTCTCGGAAGCGTGGGGGAGGGGGCAGCACTGGCGCGAGGCGATGCTGAAGGGGCTGGGCCTGATGCCGCCGAAGAAACGACAGGAAGTTGAGGACACAGTCAGAAAGGCCCTTGTCGAGATCGGCGAGGAGCTGGACGGCTTCGACTCGGCCGTGAACTCGAAGTCGTAGTCAAAAGGGCGAGGCTCGAAAGCCGCCCTTGTCGGTTGGATTGAAGAGGACCAGCGTTGATCAGGATCGCTTACGAGGGAGTATAACCTAGCTGTTGAGGTCTGTTCGCCGTGTGTTCGTCCAAAAAAGCGCATAAAGGCAGTCTGGAATTTGCAGAGAATTTCCAGAAGCCGCCATCTCTTCGCGGCCTCAGATTTGCCAGCATGGCAAAAGCTGCGAACGGATTCAATGGATTGGGTGACGCTGTCAGAGCCGTTTCGGCATCCAGGCTGTGCATTGTTCGAGGCGTTCCAGCGTAGCTTTTGGCCAACAAGCTGGTGACCCGCATTAAGCAAATTGGATTGCCTTTGGAACCAGCCGCATTGATCAATTCGGATTCAAGCAGGACTATCCGATCTCCCATCTGCTGAGCCTCCGTCAATCGTATTTCTCTAATCAGAGCCCAAGCTGCGCATATTCGACGTCACCATCCATGCAGCGTGGAGTAGCGCACGAAAACTAAACACCGGCAGATTTGAAAAACTCGCAAGAAGATGTCGCGCATCCCGGCTGATCACCCGCTGGTCATCCCCGCGAGGAACACCACCTGCTACCCGGGAATACGGCTGATCTGTGCCGTCTGGCACATCCTCAGCCTAGTTGCAGAAGAAACTTAATTGACTTTGTAACGACCGTTTCAGAGCCTTTATCTAAAGAAGCCGTGCCAATCTCCAACGAAACGACATGACGCCTCGCAGATGCCGGTCAGATTAATGTGCTCCCGGAGCGCTGTGCATCCGGCGGCTGCCCGCCCTTCCGCGCGGGTGCGGACGAGGATTTGCCGGAGAACGCCAAACCCAATGCGCTGCGTTTATCGCTCGCCGGTGTGCAGTTCGAACTCCAAAAGACTCTACATTTCCGACCAAGACGCCTGCTCACATCATTTGTTAAAGACTCAAGGGGCACGCGGAGTCATGTTGCAGCGTTCAATGCACATCTGCGGGACGGAGGAGCCATGTTGTTTCCGGGTCAAGTCGTCATGTCCGACGAACTGGAAATGCTCACCCGAGTCTGTCGGACCGCCTGCAACGAGCGGGATATTCCGCTCGACAGCCCGCAGGCACAGACACTCGCGTCCCATGTCCTGAAGCTTTTCCTGAACGGGCTTATGGGCGAGGAAGAGCTGCTAAGCGCCGAGCGGAACCGTATGAAAAGGCAAGCTCACATCGCCGCCTTGAATCAGCCGCCTGCTCCAGCACGCTAAATCCCGGACCCCGCAGCGACTCCTATTGGCGGCGCAGGCGTACCCGATGGTCAGCGCACCAGGAGGAACATTCCTGCCAGCCCGGCGTTAGGGGGGGTCCGCCACACCGGTGCGCTCGTGCTGATCTCGAATCCTCCACGTGAGTGGCTCACCCGAGCCGATTGGCCCGTTATATCGCGGCGCGCGGTTCTTGCAGCGCTTTCCTCCTTGATCGTGGCCGGTCCCACTGCAGCCGCGTCTGGGCAATCCCTCCCTGTCCGGTTTGGCGTGCTCGGATTTGGCACGGCCGCCTGGGAAGTCGACGTGGTCCAACGATATGGGCTGGACATTTCGCACGGCGTCTCTCTCGAGGTGCGGCGTCTTGCCAGCACGGAAGCCGGCAAGACCGCGTTGCTGGCCGGCAGCGTCGACGTCATCGTATCGGATTGGGTGTGGGTGACGCGCCAGCGCGCGGAAGGCGCCGATCTTGTTTTTGTTCCCTATTCGCGCGTGGTCGGCGCACTTGAGCTACCCGCCGGTTCCCCCGTCCGCAGGCTAGCGGATTTCGATGGCAAACGGCTCGGGGTCGCGGGCGGCCCGCTCGACAAGAGCTGGATCTTGCTGCGTGCGCTTAACCTTCGACAGTCGGGACGCGACCTCGCCGCGAGCGTGCAGCCTGTATTCGGAGCGCCGCCTTTGCTCGAACAGGAATTCCTTGCAGGCCGGCTCGACGGGTTGCTGACATTCTGGAACTTCGCGGCCCAGCTCGAAGCCGCCGGAGCCCAGCGGTTGCTGAACGTTGGACAGATTCTGGAGGGGCTGGGCGTTTCCGGCGAGCTGCCGATGCTCGGCTATGTCTTCCATGAAGACTGGGCGCGTGCTGATCCTGCGGTTCTTAGCGGTTTCCTGAAAACGGTAATGGCCGCCAAGTCGCTTCTTGCCACTTCCGACAGCGAATGGCACGCGCTGGCGCCGCAACTGGGAACAGATGATGTCCGGCTTCAGGCCGCCTTGCGCGACGCCTATCGGGATGGAATCCCCCGCCGCTTCGGCAGGAAGGAGCGCGACGACGCGGCGCGCCTGTTTTCAATTTTGGCCGATCTGGGCGGTGAAGCTCTGGTCGGCAAGGCGAAAGGCTTCGATCCCGGCATCTTTTGGAGCATACCCGCTTGAGACCGCATCCATGAGCAACAGCTTGGCCGCTTCCGCCAATGCCCAGCGATGGCAGAGCGTCGCGGCGCTGCTTGGTATGCTTCTGATCTGGCAGGCGGCGGCATCGGTGGTGGCCAGCCGGCTGTTGCCGAGCCCTTTGGAGGTCACCATCGTCCTCTTGCAAGAGGCGCTGCAGGGCGAACTCGCTTTTCACCTCGGCGTCTCGCTAACGCGAGTGATTGTGAGCCTTTCCGTCGCGATCGTGGTCGGCTCCGCGCTTGGCTATGCCGCCGGCCGCTCGCGTGATGCTGATCTTTGGTTGAAGCCATGGGTCGTTCTGCTGCTCAACGTGCCGGCGCTGGTGACCGTCATCCTCATCTATGTCTGGCTCGGTCTGGTCGAGACCGCGCTCGTGTTCGCGGTCGCGCTCAACAAGATCCCCAATGTGGTAGTGACCATTCGCGAGGGCGCCAGCCGGCTGGACAAGGACCTCACGGAAATGGCCGAGGTCTATCGTTTCACCGGAACGAGGTCGCTGCGCTACATCGTGCTCCCGCAATTGGCACCGTTTTTCCTCGTCACCCTGCGCAGCGGACTGGCATTGACCTGGAAGATCGTGCTGCTCGCCGAATTGCTTGGCCGCTCCAACGGGGTTGGATTCCAGCTGCAGATCTATTTCCAGAACTTCGACGTGTCCCACATCCTGGCCTATGCCATAAGCTTCGGAGTGGTGATGCTGGCCATCGAGTACGGCCTGCTCGGGCCTTTGGAAGGCCGACTTGGCGTGTGGCGGCGTTGATGCTGACCATCAGGATAGAGATGAAGACCTTCGCTATTCCCGGCCAGGGCCAGGGTAGGACCGTGTTCCGGGACTTCGCTCTCGATGTGCCGCACGGCCAGGTTTGTGTGATCGCTGGGCCCTCGGGAGTTGGCAAATCGACGCTGCTCTCGATCGTCGCAGGCACCGACCGCGAATTCCGCGGCGTGGTGGAGGGACGCGCGCTTCCTGTCGGGATGATGTTCCAGACACCGCGTCTGCTCCCTTGGCTGACCGTCTTGCGCAATGTCGAACTCGTGATCCCCGGGCGGGAGCAGGAGGCATCGAGGTGGGTTGCCGCCGTAGGCCTTGAGGATCACGCAAACGAATATCCGCAGCGTCTCTCCGGAGGCATGGCCCGGCGCGTGGCGCTCGCCCGCGCGCTTGCCGTCGAGCCCGCGCTGTTGCTGCTCGACGAACCTTTCGCTTCGCTCGACGAGGCGACGGCGAACACGATGAGCCTCCTGCTGCGTGAGGTTTTCAATACCCGGCCGCCCATCGCGCTTATTGTCACGCACAATTTGGCCCAGGTCTCGTCGCTGGCCGACCGCTTCGTCGTTCTGGAAGGCTCGCCGGCAGCTATCGTGCGCGATGTCGGGATTGCGCGGGGTGGCGGACCGGCTTCACCGCGTGGGCCGGCCAGCTTGCAGGCAGGCGGAGCGGAATGAGACTGGTGCTGTCGATCGTGCTGCTCCTGTTGGCCGCTGCCCCCGGCTCCGCCGCACCGCAGGCCATGGTGGTCGGCTATATCGGCCAGGAGCGCACGCCACCCCTGCCTTTAGGACCGCTTGACCAGCCCGTCAGCGATGACGGCCTGCAGGGGGCCCGGCTGGGCATCGCCGATGACGGCGGCACCGGCCGCTTCCTCGGCCAGCATTTCCAGCTCGAAGAACGCGTGCTGAAGCCAGGCGAAGCGCCCACCGAAGCAATCGCCAGCCTTGCCGCGAGCGGCGTCACTTTCGTCGTGGCCGACCTCGATGCGGCCCCGCTGAACCAGGCTCTCGCAGCACCCGGAGCAGACAAGATGCTGTTGTTCAACAGCCGTGCGCCGGACGATGCGCTCCGCCAGCAGCACTGCCGCAAGAACCTCCTGCATACCGTTCCAAGTCGCGCCATGCTCGCCGACGGCCTCGCGCAATATCTCATCTGGAAGCGTTGGCAGCACTGGTTTCTGCTGGTCGGCCCGCATCCTGCTGACGAGGCGCTGGCTGCAGCGTTGCGCCGCGCGGCGACACACTTCGGCGCCGAGATCGTCGTCGACAAGCCTTGGACGTTCCGGCCTGCCAATGGTCGTGCGGACACGGGACATGTCACGCTTCAGACCGAGATACCGGCCGCCACCCAGGTCGGCGATTACGACGTGCTGGTCGTCGCCGACGAGGCGGACGAGTTCGGCGCCTATCTCGAGGGCCGAACCGCGCTACCACGGCCGGTCGCCGGGACGCAGGGGATCGTGGCGACCGGCTGGAGCGCGGTCAACGAGGAATGGGGCGCAACGCAACTTCAAGACCGCTTCCGCAAGCAGGCCGGGCGCTGGATGACGGCTTACGACTACGCCGGTTGGCTCGCCGTGCGCAGCGTCGGAGAAGCGGCAACACGCCTGCGCAGCCTCGATGCTTCGGCGATCACGGCATATTTGCGCAGTGACGACTTCCTTCTCGCCGGCTTCAAGGGGCAGGGGCTCAGCTTCCGGTCATGGGACGGCCAGATGCGGCAGCCCATCCTGATAGCGGGGCCGCGGCTGCTCGTCTCCAGCTCACCGCAACCGGGTTTCCTGCATCAGCGCACGCCCCTGGACACGCTGGGCGTCGACCTCGAGGAGAGCGCATGCAGGTCGTGATCCCAATCCTGCTGTCGGTGTTGATTGTCGCCGGACCTGCCGCAGCGGAGACGATCTACGTATCGAACGAGCAGGACAACACAGTGGCGGTGGTGGAGGGCGCCGGCATGAGCCTCTCCACGGCCATCAACGTTGGAAGGCGCCCGCGCGGCATGGCGCTTTCGGTCGACAAGAAGCTGCTCTTCGTGGCTGTGGGCGACGACAACCGGATCGACATTGTCGATCTCGCCAAACGGCAGGTGACCGGCCAGCTCCCCTCAGGAGTCGATCCGGAATTTTTTGTCGTGCATCCTGACGGCAAACGCCTGTTCGTCGCCAATGAGAATGACAATCTGGTCTCAGTCGTCGATATCGCGTCCGCCAAGGTGATCGGTACCGTTGACGTCGGGGTCGAACCCGAGGGTATGGCGGTCAGTGCCGACGGCCATTACGTTGCCTGCACCTCTGAGACCACCAGCATGGTGCACCTCATCGACGTCGGCACGCTCGACCTCGTAGACAACCTCCTGGTCGACACCCGTCCCCGCGCGGCGTCGTTCTCGCCGGATGGGAAGCAGCTTTGGGTGTCTTCCGAAATACGCGGAACCGTGACCGTCTTCGACACTACGTCTCGTGCTGAGGCCGGCAAGGTCCAGTTCGAGGTTCCCGGTATCCGCCGCGAGGGCGTCCAGGCGGTAGGCATCGAAATGACCCGCGACGGCGCCACTGCCTATGTGGCGCTTGGTCCGGCCAACCGGATTGCCGAAGTCGATACGAGGACGCTGGCCGTGCGCCGCCTCTACCTCGTCGGCCAGCGCCCGTGGCATGTGGCGCTGTCGGATGACCAGAAGCGCCTGGTAAGCGCCAATGGCAATTCCGGGGACATCTCGTTCATCGATCTTGAAGACGAGGAGGTGGTGAAGTCGGTGCCGGTGGGACGCGGCCCCTGGGGAGTGGTGATCGGCCCATGAAGGCGCTGTCACTCGAAGGTCTCGGACACAGCTTCGGACAGCGGCGGGTTCTCGAAGCCGTGTCGTTCTCGGTCGCGGAAGGCAGAATGTGCATACTGCTCGGACGCAACGGCGCCGGCAAGACGACGTTGTTCTCGCTGGTCACCGGCCTCTATCATGCCCGATCCGGCCAGATCGATGTGTTCGGCCACTCCATGCGGGCCGATCCGGCCGCCGCACTTGCCCAGATGGGTGTTGTCTTCCAGCAGCAGGCGCTCGACCTCGATCTCACCGCCGCCGAAAATCTGCGCTATCACGGCGCCCTGCACGGGCTGGCGGCCGGCGTCTGCGAAACGAGGTTGCGCGAAGAACTCGAACGGCTGGAGGTCCTTGACCGGTGCGACGAGCCGGTCCGTTCACTGTCGGGCGGTCAGCGGCGACGTGTCGAAATCGCGCGCGCCCTGATGCATCGGCCCCGCATCCTGCTGCTCGACGAGCCGACGACCGGGCTCGACGTGCCTGGGCGCCGGGCGATCGAGCAGCATGTGCGCGCGCTCTGCCGGGAACGAGGTATTGCCGTTCTCTGGGCAACGCATTTCCTGGAAGAGGTGTCGGCCGACGACGACCTGGTGGTGCTGCATAAGGGCAGGCTGCGTTGGGCTGGCGGGGCCGGCCGCGTCGCGGCGGATCTTGCGGTCGCCAGCATGGCCGATGCGTTCGATGTGCTGACGGAGGCGGCATGAAAAGGCGTCACGCGCTGCGGGCCATTACAGGCATACTGCGCCGGGAGATGTTGCGAACGCTGCGGCAGCGTGGCCGGCTGCTCTCGGCGATCATACGGCCGTTGGTCTGGCTCGCCATCTTCGCCGCCGGGTTCCGCTCGGTGCTTGGCCTGTCGATCACGCCGCCCTACCAGACCTACGTGCTCTACGAAGTCTATGTCGTCCCCGGACTGGCGGCCATGATGCTGCTCTTCCATGCCATGGCAAGTTCGCTGGCCATGGTCTACGACCGCGAGATGGGCAGCATGCGGCTGTTGCTGACGGCACCGCTTCCGCGCTGGTACCTACTTGCCGCGCGGCTGCTTGCGAGCGTCATCGTCAGTCTGCCGCTGGTCTATCTGTTCCTGCTGATCGCGCGCTATTGGGACGTGCGCCCCCCAGTTCTAGGCTATCTGGCCGTGTTTCCGGCGCTCGTCCTGTCCGGCCTGATGCTCGGCGCGTTTGGGTTGCTGGTTTCGTCGATCTCGACGCAGATGGAGAACTTCGCCGGCGTGATGAACTTCGTCATCTTCCCGACCTTCTTCGCCTCGACGGCTCTCTATCCGATATGGCGACTCGCCGAGGCTGGGCCGGTGCTGGCAATGATCGCCGCATGGAACCCGTTCAGTTCGGCGGTCGAGCTGATACGCTTCGCCCTCTATCTGCGCTTCGATCCCGTTTCGGCTCTCGTCGTTCTCGCTTGCCTCGTCGGGTTTTTCCTTGGGGCAGTGGTCGGCTATGACCCCGGTCGTGGCTTGTGGTCCCGGCGCGGCGGCGAAGGCTAATCATCTGAGGGCATAGAGATAGGCGGCGATATCGCGCGCCTGCTGCTGCGTAATCCTTGTCGATGGCATCGCCGTGTGCGGATTGATCTCCCTGGCCTCTCGTACCCAGCGGATCAGGTTCTCGGGATTGTTAGCCAGCACCCCGCCGATAAAGACCCGGTCGGCAAGGCTGGAATCGAGGCTCGGACCAACCTGGCCTTGTGCCCCTGGCACGCCGGGGATTGTATGGCACCCCGAGCAGCCATTCGCGGTCATGATCGGAATGGCGCGCGCGCCCACGCCACCGGTCGCAACGTCCGATTCGTGCCGAACACGATCACGCCGGTCCGACCACAAGGTCGCCCCGGCGACGGCGGCGGTCAGCAGCAGGATGGCGGCGAGCGCGCCGCCGGTCATCCTAGCCAGGCCGGAGCCCATCGGTGGCCTCCCTGATTCCGCTCTTGCTTATCCAAAGGCCGGCGAGCAGCAAGGCGGCTCCGCCATAGATCAGGCCAGCCGGAACCCACATCACCAAGCCGGCGAGCTGCTGGTCCTCGATCGGGGTCAGTCCCCAGAGCGCCGCGCCAGCGGCATTCTGCGGATACCAGAGTTTGGGCGACAACAGCAGCAGCACGCCAAGTAGACCCGTGTGCAGCGAGGTGAAGAAGAGATGCATGACCGCGCTGCCATAGGCCTGCTGGCGGCCGGAACGCGGCAGAATCACCCACCAGAACAGCAGGGCTGTGCCGAGGAAGCTCGCATGCTGGGCATAGTGCAGGACGCCCTGCTGAAGCGCTGCCTCGAACAGTACGGGGACGTGCCAGATCCAGATCGCGATACCGTGGATGGCGGTTGCGTTGAGGGGACGGCTGGCAACGGCCCAGACCGCCTGGAGAAACTTGCCGTGCGTGAGCATTCCCGTTCCTCGGCGGAATGCGGCCGGCAATGCCCATATCAAGGCTGCGCCGGGGCAGGCGGCGACAAGGAGCGGCGCCGCCACCGCCATCAGCAGTTCATGCTCGATCATGTGGGCGGCAAACACCCGTTCGCCAAGCGCATGGATCGGGCTGACCAGCGCTCCCGTCAGTAGGCTCCAGCCGGCGACGAACAACAGAGCTTGTCGCGTCCGCTCGGGGCGGCCCCGGCTGCTGCGGCGCCACAGCCGGCTCGCTCCGATCGAATAGATGAGCGCGATTGTGGCCAGAGGGAGCGTGATGGGAAACGCAAGTGTCCATCCCGCTTCGGGCGCGCCGGCGCCATAGCAGATCGATGTTGAGAGGAAAGCCTCGAAGCTCATCGCAGGCACTCGTCAAGGATGAGCGCGGCGCTCCCCTGCATGACGATGACGAGGGCAAAAAGCAAAGCCGCAAGAATGCCGAGATCGGCGACGAATTGTTCGGTGCTGCGCGTGCGCTCCGGCTTGAAAGCCGCGCCCCCCTGCCGCTTTGCCCGCCAAGAAAGCATGCCGCCGAGAAGCGAAAGCAAGGCAAGCAGCAGTGCGATTGGAAGCACGACCGGGACCTGGCGATTGCATTGCCAGGGAACAAGCGCGTAATTCAGCTGCGTCGAAATTGCCCAAGCCGAGGGCCCCGACAGAAGGCCACCCCAGGACGTTCCCAATTGCAGCGCGCGCATCAGCCTAGCCTCGGTACCCAGTAGATGAGCAGGTAGATCGGGATCCAGGTGAGCACCACGAAATCCCAGTAGAAGACGTTATCGCCTACGTCGCCGAAGCGCCGGCCGCTGTAGCCATGGCGTGTGAACATCAGCACCGTCAGCACGATCGTGTCGCCGACATCGGTGATCAGGTGGGTGGTGTGCAGTCCAAGCAGCACCCAAAGCATCGAGCCGTACGCGTTCGTGTCCCAATAGATATTCAGCGCCGGGAACTCGAACCAGCGCACCACGAGCGGGGCGAGACCGAACAGCGACATCACCACCATGCCGATCCGCACCGGTACAATGGCGCAACGCTCGGCGTAGCGATTGAGAATGTGGTTCGGCACCAGGCTGGCGATCAGCAGGAGGGTGACGATCGTTCCCGGCCAATGGTTAGGCTCCGGGGCGCTCAGACGCCAGTTGGGCCACGACATTGCCAAGTAGAGATAGGCGCCGGCCGCCAGCGCGAAGCCCGTCCCCTCCAGCGCCATGAAGCCGAGCGTGCCCCACCAGGTCGGGCTGCGCGGACCATGTCCAAAGGTGGGAAGCCCGGAAAGGTCGGCGACGGGTCGCTGGTTCATTCCTCGTCCTCCGGATCGCCTTTGGGCCAGAACCAGCCGACCAGCGTGACCGCGATCGGCACGGCGCCCCACACGACCGCCCACGGCGTGAAGATCGAGTAGAGGAAAGTGCCGCCCACGGCGATCGCCGCAAGCAGGGGCCAGATTGACGGCGTCGCCGATTTCTCGCGGATGTCGGGATGGGCTTCCGCCACCGTCGAGATGAGCAACTCGCGCACGTCGACGCGCAGGCCGGTTGCGACGGGAAGCGCGTCTCGTTCGGCCCACAGCGGCTCAACGTTTGTCACGATCGGGATGCGTGTGAAATTATAGCTTGGAGGCGGCGAGGACGTTGCCCATTCCAGGGTGCCGGCATCCCAGGGGTTGTCCCCGGCCGGTACGCCTTTCAATACGCCGTGCACGAGGTTGAAAGTGAACAGCACGAAGCTCAAGAAGAACAGCACCGCGCCGGCGCTGATGAGCAGGTTGATGTTGCCCCAGCCAAGCTCCGCCGGATAGGTGTAGACCCGGCGCGGCATTCCCCACAGGCCGACCAGATGCATCGGGAAGAAAGCCACGTTGAAGCCGATGAAGGCCAGCCAGAAATGCCAGCGTCCAAGACGTTCGCTCATCATGCGGCCGGTGATCTTGGGGAACCAGAAATAGGCCGCGCCCAGCAGCGGGAATACCGATCCGCCGATCAGCACGTAATGGAAGTGGGCGACGACGAAATAGGTGTCGTGCACCTGCAGGTCGAGCGGCACCGAGGCGAGCATGACGCCGCTGAGCCCGCCGATGACGAAGATGAAGAAGAAGCCGAAGACGAACAGCAGCGGCGTGCGGATCACCGGTCTGCCATCCCACAAAGTCGCCAGCCAGCAGAAGATCTGCAGGCCATTGGGTATGGCGATCAGCATGCTGGACGCCGTGAAGAAGCTCGCCCCCAACTTCGGCAATCCCGTCGCAAACATATGGTGCACCCAGAGGCCGAACGACAGGAAACCGACCGCGATCAACGAAAGGACCAGCCCGAGATGGCCGAACGTCGGTCGCCGGGCAAAAGCGGGAATGATCGAGGAGACCATGCCTGTCGCCGGCAGGAAGATGATGTAGACCTCGGGATGGCCGAAGAACCAGAACAGATGCTGGAACAGCAGGGCGTCGCCGCCCTCCGCCGGATTGAAAATGTGGGTTCCGACAAGCCGGTCGAGAATGAGGAAGGTCGAGGTGATCATGACTGCCGGCATCGCGAAGACCACGACGAACGAAGTGACCAGCAGTGCCCAAACATAAAGCGGTATCTTGTCCAGCGACATGCCGGGTGCGCGTTGCTTGAACACGGTCACGATGGTGGCGACGGCGACCGCAAGCGAGGACACTTCGGTATAGGTGATCATTTGCGCCCAGACATCGGCGCGCTTGCCGGGAGAGAATTCGGGACCGGACAAAGGCACATAGGCGAACCAGCCGACGTCCGGTGCCATGTTGAGGAGGAATGAAACCCAGGCAAAGACGCCGCCCGAAAGATACACCCAATAGCCGAATGCATTGAGCCGCGGGAAGGCGATGTTGCGGGTGCCGACCATCAGCGGCACCAGATAGATCCCCGTTGCCTGCACGATAGGCACGGCGAACAGGAACATCATGGTGACGCCATGCATCGTGAACAGCTGGTTGTACAGGTCCGGCCCGATCAGCCCACGCTGCGGCCCTGAGAGTTGGATTCGCATGGCGACCGCGTTCAGTCCGCCAAGGCATAGGAAAATGAAGGCCGTGATCAGATAGCGCCTTGCGATCACCTTGTGGTCGACGCTCGACAGAGCGCCGATGATGCCGGGCGGCGTGCGCCATGCCCGCGCCAGCCAGCGGTGCAGGCTGGCGTCGTCCATGCCGGTATCACGCGGTCCGTCATGCTCGGGAGCAACGTCGCCTTCGGTGGCGGTCTCCCGTTCCGGCAGGTCGCGTTCGCTCGTCAGATCCGCGCTGCTCATTTCAGACCCTCGAGATAGGCGACGATGGCGTTGAGTTCGTCGCCGTTGAGCTCCACCACCGGCATGTGGGAGCCGGGCTTCACGCCTTGCGGATCCGCTATCCAGGCCGCCAGATTGCCGCGGCTCATCATCAAGGTACCGGCAGCGATGGTTTGCCGGCTGGCTACATGCGTGAGATCAGGCGCGACGGTTCCTCCCGCTGGAGTGCCGCCGATCCTGTGGCACATCACGCAGGGGCGCTTGAGGAACAGGTCCGCGCCATTTTTGGCCTCCCCATTCGTCGGGGGCCCAGCCGGCTGCAACTGGTCGTTCCACCAGGCGTCGAACTTTGCCCGCGGCTCGGCGATGATGAAGGTGCCCATATTAGCATGCTGCGCACCGCAGAACTCGGCGCACTGGCCGCGATAGACGCCGGGCTTGTCGGCCATGATATCAAGTACATTGATATGACCGGGGATGAGGTCCAGCTTGCCGGCCAAACTCGGGATCCAGAACGAGTGGATAACATCGGTCGAGGTCAGCAGAAGCCGCACGGGCTCCCCGGCGGGAATGTGGATCTCGTTAGCCGTGGTCAGGATGCGGCTCGGCGTGGCATCTTCGTAGCGCACCTCCCACCACCATTGGTGGCCGGTAACGCGAATGGTGAGCGCAGCGTCCGAGCCGATCGCCGCTAGCGTCCTGTTGGCGAAGAAGCTCAGCAAGGTCAGCCCGACCACGATCGCGGCAGTCAGCCCGACGGCGATCACGACGACCCGCAACTTGCGATGGTCGGCGCCCGCGTCGAGCGCGAGCGGCTCGGAACGTGTGCGAGGCCGCATCAACAGCGGCGCGGCAAGCGCGATCATCACCAGGACCCAGATCACTGCGCAAAGCGCGGTGAAAAACCAAATGAGCCATGCCAGCTCACTGGCAGCGGGACCTTTCGGATCGAGCGCTGATTGCCATCCCGAGCATCCCTGCAGAAACAAGACGCAGGTGGTGCCGAACCCGGTCGACGCAAGGCGTTTCACGGTGATTTCCCCAGTGTGGCGGCGTCCGGCAGGCGGTTTTCCGACGGATGTGGCATCATGTCGTCATTGCGCTGCGGGGCGGCGGACGAGGGCGCATTGCCGCTCAGCGAGCGGACAAAGGCGGCAAGCTCCCAAATCTGGTCATCGGGGATCTTGTCGCGGAAGCTCGGCATGCCTTTTGGCCGACCATCGCGGATCGTAGCGTGGATGCTTTCGATCGAGCTGCCGTAAAGCCACTTCTGGTCCATCAAAGCCGGCCCCATGCCGCCGCCGCCATTGGCATGACAGCCCGAACAGTTGAACCAGCTGAACAGCCGCTTGCCTTCGCTGAGGTGGAAGGCGTTGGCCTCGAAACTCGCCGCCTTGTTATCGCTGGCGGAAGCCCGCTGTCCGCCGGGTTCCAATGTCGTCACAGGCGTCGGCTGCTCGCCCGATCCGAGCGAATTTTGCGGGCGCGTGTCCCGCTCCTCGCGCTGGCATGCCGCAAGCGTCAGGAGCGCAAACAGGAGCATGGCGGCGCCCGGCCTCATCGCACTGGACTCCCCGAGCCGTCGAGCCGCGGCACGCCATATTGCGACAGCAATGCGTCGATCTCGGCCTTGTGCCTGGCCAGCGCGCTATTCACATCGCCACGTAGCACATCGTCCTCGCGCCTAACGCCCATCGAGATGTCGTAGATCATGGGCAACTGCGGTCCGTCGATGCGAGGGGTGACCGGCGTGATGCGCAGCGGCACTTTCTGCTTCTGGGCGAAGTAGCCGGCGAGCGGGCCCCAGACGACGGCAAGATCGATCTCGCCGGTCGCCACCGCTTCAACGATGCGCGCTGGGGGGTTGGGTGCGGAGTAGTCGCCATAGACCGGGTAGCCGACGAGGTGCCCGACGATGCCACGGCGGCCAAGCGCCTGAACGGGGGGCGAATTGGCCCCGTCGTCGCCGATGAGTTGCACGCCGATCCGCATAGCGCGCAGTTGCGGATCGTTGAAGGACGCCACATCCGGACCGTCCTGGCGGGTGACGAAAACATAGGATGAGCGATAATAGGGTGTGGTGGTGCGCAGCATTTCGAGGTTGGCAGGCGTGCCTGGTACGAGATCGCAAAGGCCGGCTTTCAGCGTGTTGCGCACGAAGCCGCGGCGCTGCGCCCACCAGGTGTAGGTCAGCTTGGCACCGAGATCGGCGGCCACGATCTCAACGATCCTGTTCTCGAAACCCTGACCGGCCGCGTTGGAAAATGGCATGTTGTTCGGATCAGCGCAGACCCTCAGTTCACGGGCATTGGCTCCCACCGGCAAGAACAGCAAGGCGAGCGCGGCCATGCCGAGCGCCAGGCGCGCGGCCCAGTGTTCAGGGCAGCCGGAACACATAAAGCGTGCCTCCCGCCGTTGTGGCCTCCTTGAGGTCCTTCATCGCGTTGACGAAACCGAGCGCGGCGGTGGCGTCGCGCGGATCGAGATCGCCCGATACGATCGCGCCGGCCCAGCCGCCGACACCCGACAGGATCGCTACATACTGACGTCCGTCGGGACCGCGATATGTGATGGGCTGGCCAATGATGCCGGACGCCGTCTTGAACTGCCAAAGCAGATCGCCAGTCTTGGCGCTGACCGCCTTGAACCAACCTTCCATCGTCCCGTAGAAGACGACATCGCCAGCCGTCACGACCGCGCCGCTCCACACCGGGAAGTTCTCCTTGAGGCTCCAGGCGGGCTTCTGCGCAGCGATGTCCCAGGCGGTGAAGGCGCCCCGGTTGCCACCGGGTCCAGGGATCATGCGCACGTTCATGCCGACATAGGGGGTGCCGGCGATGTAGTTCACCTCGACGCCTTCTTCGTCCATGCACAGATTGTTATGCGGAATATAGAGCAGCCCGGTCTTCGGCGAGAAGGCGGAAGGCTGCCAGTCCTTGAGCCCCGACGCGGTTGGGCAGATGTCGCGGACGACTTTACCGGTCCCGGTCTTCTTGTCCGGGTTTTCGATCAGACGGCCGCTCTTGAGATCGACACCCTTGCTGGAATTGACAGGGCCGAAAGGTTTCGCGGACAGCACTTCGCCCGTGGTCCGGTCGAGGATGTAGAGGTAGCCGTTGCGTTCAGGCCGGACCAGCACCTTGCGCGGCTTGCCCTGCCAGTTCATGTCGAGCAGGACCTGCTCGTTGATCCCATCATAGTCGTGGAGGTCGTGCGGGCTCCACTGATAGAACCATTTCGCCGCGCCGGTATCGGGATCGCGGGCGAAGATGCCTGACGTCCATTTGTTGTCACCGGGCCGCAGATCGGGGTTCCACGGTCCAGGATTGCCGGTGCCGTGGAAGATCAGGTTGAGATCCGGATCGTAGGAAATCCAGCCCCACATGTTGCCGCCGCCGATCTTCCAGGCTTCCGGCGGCCATGTTGTGACGCCAAGGTCCTTGCCCTTGTCCATGTCGTAGTGCGGCTTGAAGTCCGGGCCGATAAGCACGTCCTTGTCCGGCCCGGTGCCGTAGGCCGTCCAGACGACGTGACCGTCGCCGGCGTCGAGCGCCTTGACCCAGCCGCGGACGCCCATCTCGCCGCCTGAATTGCCGACCAGCACTTTGCCTTTCACCACCAAGGGCGCCATGGTGATGGTCTCGCCGATGTTGATGTTGCCGATATGGGCGTTCCAGATCGGCTGACCGGTGTTCGCGTCGAGCGCGATGGTGTGCCCGTCCAGTGTGTTGAAGAAGATGCGTCCGTTCGCGAAAGCGGCGCCGCGATTGACGACATCGCAACAGGCAACCCCTTGCGCCGCCGGCTCGGGATTGGGTTCGAACTTCCATTTCATCGGCGCACCCGGCTTGGTGAGATCAAGCGCGTAGACGATGTTGGGGAAGGGGCTCACGATGTACATCGTGCCGCCGACGACCAACGGCGCCGCTTCCTGGCCCTTATTGACGCCGGTCGAGAAGGTGAAGGCCACCTGCAGGTTCTTGGCGTTGCCTTCGTTGATTTCCGTGAGCTCGCTGTAGCGGGTCGACGCGTAGTTCTTGGCGGGCATCGTCCACTGCCCGTCGTCAGGTGGCGCAGCGGAAGGCGGCGGCGAGATCGCCGGCGTTGGCGGAGCTTCCGAAGCGGCCATCAGTAAGGGAGTGGACACCAGCAGCAGCATCGCAAAGATGCTCGCAAGACATTTTCTGGGTGCCGCCGAGCGGTTGGCGCATACCGCGACAACGCAGGGCGCGACAGGTTGGGCTGTTCGCTTCATTTCGGCGTCGAGCCTCCGACGCCAGAACCAAGTTCGGCCGCGACATCGGCCTCATGCCCGGCACAAAGCGGGTGGCCCCACCCGGAGGCGCTTTTGCCACCGGGATCGAGATCATAGATAATGGCATCCTTGCGATTGGGATTGACGCCCGCCGGAACTTTGTCGAGGCCGAGCGCCGCGCGAACGCGCCAGGCGACATTGTGGTCGGCGCAGGAGGAATCGCCACTGACGCCAAGTGCACCGACGACCGTTTTGCCGTCGTATAGAGCCAGGCCTCCGCCAAACACGACAATGCCGCCGATCGGCTTGCCTAGCAGCGGATCTTGGGCGCTACCGAAAGTCTTGGCATCCCCGGCATAGGCTGCCGCCTGGTTGACGGGATTGGTGGCCTGCAGACCGAACAGCGGCCCACCCGGCTGCACCCCTGCATAGAGGTTGGCGGTCGAGAGCGCCATGTTCGCCAAGCTGAGCCCATTGGCTGTATTCGCCTTCTCGGCGGCGATGAGCCGGCTGCCCGGCCATTGCGCATCGACGGCAGGTCCACTGAAGGCGACGGCGCAGACCGTCCCGTCGCGGGCGACGACGGCCGCCCATTCATTGGTCTCGAAGCCGCCATTCGCCGGGCCCCCGCTTGCCTTGACATTGGTCTTCAAGGCTGCGAGCAGCTTCTCGTGGTCGGCTGGGCACGGCGCTTGGGCTCGCGCAGGGTTTTGTGCCAGCCCGACAATGGTCAGGATCAAGAGGCACAGAGATGGTAAGGGAAACTGGCGACGGTCCATGGCTCCTCGAAACACCTTCTGCATGGGAGTTGATCCGCTCTTGGGCACCGAACGAACAAGGAGCTGCTTTGTTCCTGATGCGTGGAGCGACAGTGTTGCAGGCATTAGGCGCGCGAAGCAGCCGGGGCTGGCCTGCCCTTGAGTGGTCTGCCAATGCAGGTGCCCTCAGCGCTCTTGGTGAGAGCATATCTTTCCTCTTCTGCAGCCCGCCAGTGACCGGAAGAGCCGGCTTGACCGCCGGACTCTGATGATCGCAGCCAAGGAACAAGCAGAACTGCCCTGCGTTGGACAGCCGATGGAGCAGCTTCGATCAGATTTGGCCGCGATGGTTCAGCCTGGTTACTGGTTGGCCGTCGTGCTTTTGTTGATCCCTTACGCAGTGGGCGTTTTCTTGCTGGTCAGGACGTGCCATTGCCTTTGACTTGACCCGCCGGCCTTGAATTGTGAGCGCCAGGGCAACAGGTACAGCCCCGCTATTGACGGAATTCGGCGCAGTTTCGTGTTGGTGTTCGCGTGACGAGCTGTGTGGGGCCTTCGTGACGCGCTATCGGCACCTGATCCGAAGAGCCACCTCCAGTCTCTTGAGGAGTCTCTGTCACATCGTGCGGATTTGTCGAGGTAACCTGTGTCCTGCTGGCGCTATGCCGCCTGTGCAGGCTCATTGAGGTCGAAATCGACAATCTGGCCTCGGCTGACCGCAGCTCTTGCAATGAGCGTGGCCAGTTCATAATCAGAAGCGAGGCAACCCCGGAAAACTGTGCGTATCGCGACGACGGCCGCCGATACCGAAAGCGGCCAAGGTTTGCCTCTCCTGCACTCAATATAGTGCTGGATAAGATAGTCCAGATCGCGGTGCTTTTGGCTCATCTCAGCCTCCTTTCCTCGCGAATGTACGGGACCGGAACTCGCCCGCACTTAGATTTGTTAATGGCTATAAATTTTTGCCCAGGAATAATCAGCCAAGGTGCTCGGCCACGGGCAAGCTCGATCCTCTGATCGGAACCTCACATCTCTGCTGGCTTCCGGGTTGTGCCTTCGGCGCGAACGGCTGCCCTGCTCCAACAGACGTCGTCACCAGACGCGCCAGCCCCGACGGCAAGTTTCGGACTGCACCGTGGGAACACAGCGTCGCTCTGCTGGTTTGGTCGCGGACGATGCCAGTGATCCGAAAGAGAATGTCAATGCCTTCTGCCACGGCTGCAACTGCTTGGAGCGCCTCATCCAGCATCGGCTCCTATCTATGACCGATGGGCTCGCATCACTGGCAAAAGCGATCGGCCGCGGTAGCGCGATCCTGTTTGTCGGAGCGGGTGTGTCGATCAGCGTTGGGCTTCCATCCTGGGAAAAGCTGATCGAGCAGATGGCAAAAGAACTTGGGATCGATGAGGAATTTTCGATGCGGCGCGACCGTTTTCAAACTCTGGCCGAGTACTATCGGATTAGGCATGGCAGCATCGGACCACTGCGCAGCTGGATGGACAGGAACTGGTCGGTCGCCAGGGACCGCATTGAGACATCGGAGTTGCATCGCCTCATTGTGATGCTCAATTTCCCCATTATCTATACCACGAACTACGACCGGAACCTGGAACTGGCTTACGAAATATACGGTCAGCGATACGTCAAAGTGGCCAATGCACGCGATGTAGCGCAAGCCCGGCAGGGGGTCACCCACATCGTGAAATTCCATGGCGACTTCGACGATGATTCGTCGCTTGTCCTGACCGAAACGGACTACCTCGATCGGCTTTCCTTCAATTCCCCACTCGATGTGCGGTTTCGTGCGGATGCACTTGGTAGCACGATCCTCTTCATAGGCTATAGCCTTTCCGACCCGAATATCCGGTTGCTGTTGCACCGCCTTTGGCAAACCTGGCATCGATCCGGCTATGAAAAAGATCGTCCTCCCTCGTTCATCTTCATGGCCAGCCGAAACCCCGTGGAGGAGGCGGTGCTTGGACACTGGGGCATTTCGGCGGTCGTCGGCGAGGTCGATGATCCGCAGGCTGCCCTGGTGAACTTTCTCAGGCAGCTGGTGGAGGCGGTCGGGGAGGAGGCGAAATTTGGACGGGCGGACCCCGGTGGAACGATGTCCGCCCGGCAGACGAATGGAGCCACCGGCTCGGGGGGAAGTTAGGCGGGCCTCTTGAACGAGCCGCGAGAGGCAGAGAATTCCGTCCGAAATTTCAACATCAATTTCGGTCCGCAGCATCCACTAGGAGACGGTCGGATATAGGCGCGGACGTATGTTATGCGTCGCTGAGTTGGTTCAGCCTCCTACCAAGCTCCGCATCGAGGGCTGTATGCTGCCCCGAGTAATGTCGACCGTCGCAAGGGTGACAGGCAGCTTGAACCGCCGTGGGCCAGCGCTGCCCGGGTTCAAATAAAGCACGCCATCCACTGTCTCCATCCTCGCAACATGCGAGTGACCGGACACGATCAAGTCGATGCCTTGGGCAACCGGGTCGATCTGCAGCGTCTTGAGATCATGAAGCACGTAGATTGCTCGCCCGGCGAGGCGTACGAGCTCGGTTTCCGCGTATGGCAGCGCCCAGCCACCGGTGTCTACGTTTCCTCTGATCGCGGTAACCGGCGCGATACAGCGAAGCGCCGTGATGATCTC
>NZ_VFVS01000032.1:0-42731 GCF_006442215.1 Mesorhizobium sp. B2-3-11
CCTGAGCGGAAGGGGCCATGGATTGAGCAAACTACGTTGCGGCAGGCCCTCACCTATAATAGCTGATTCGGCCAAGATGAACAGTCTGTTCGTCCGGTTGGGACGAAGCCGCTGTCAACGGGTGAAGGTGATCGCGTCCAGGGGTGAAGGCGATCGCGTCCAGGGGTGAAGGCGATCGCGTCCAGCGCCGAAGCAACTATGTTGCCGTCCATCTCACCGATGTTCCTGTCGCTCCATGTTCCGGCTTGACATATATATCCCGTCGGTTATACGTAAACCAATAGCCAACGGGTTATTGATTGCACATGACCGATGCTCACGATGCGCTGTTCAGGACACTTGCCGACCCGACGCGGCGCGCCATCTTCGAACGATTATGCCGCCAGGGGGAGCAGACCGTGGGCGCTCTGACAATCCAGTCCGGCGTCTCGCAGCCGGCGGTGTCGAAGCATCTCGGCTTGCTGAAGCAGGCCGGGCTGGTGCGCGACCGCCATGAAGGCCGCCAGACGCATTACAGCGCGCAGCTCGCCGCGCTGGCGCCGCTGATGGACTGGACACGCCATATGGCGGGGTTCTGGGAAAGCCGGTTCGACGACCTCGAGGATTTGCTCAAGAGGATGGACCAGTGAACGATAGTGCCCAGGAGACCCGCACTGTCGTCGTCGAGCGGGAAATCTCCCATCCGCCGGAGAAACTCTGGCGCGCGCTGACGCACCCGCATCTGATCGAGGAGTGGCTGATGAAGAACGATTTCAATCCGGTCGTGGGCCATCGCTTCAACATCAGCGCCGACTGGGGCGGCGTGCTGGACTGCGAGGTGCTTGCCGTCGAGCCGCACAAGACGCTGTCCTACACCTGGAACCTGGCGCACCAGGATCCGGCCTTCGATCTCAGGAGCGTGGTGACTTTCACGCTCACCCCGACGTCAACGGGAACCCATCTGCGCATGGAGCAGGCCGGTTTCCGGCCCGACCAGAGACGGGCCTATGGCGGCGCCAAGGTGGGGTGGCCGCAATTCCTGGAGAAGCTGGAAGAGCTTCTGGCGCGGACGGACTGAGGTCTCCGGCCAGGCCGAAAGTCACACAGCACTGTTAAAGGGCGGTTCTCCGCCAGCAAAACCCATGGAGAAAAAGCGATGAAACTCAAACTGACCAGCATCTATGTCGACGATCAGGAAAAGGCGCTTGCCTTCTATACCGATGTGCTGGGCTTCACCAAAAAAGCGGATTTCAGCAACGGGCCGTTCCGCTGGCTGACGGTTGTCTCGGCCGAAGAGCCCGACGGGACCGAATTGCAGCTGGCGCTGAACGACAACCCGGCGGCCAAGGCCTACCAGCAGGCGATCTTCAAGCAGGGACAGCCGGCACTGATGCTGTTCACCGACGACATCAAGGGCGATCATGAACGCATCAAGGCGAATGGCGGTGCCTTCGCCATGGCGCCGACCGCGGTGACCGGCTCGACCATCGCCCAGGTGAATGATGGCTGCGGCAATCTCATCCAGATCACGGAGCTGGCGCGCTGGTAAGGGGCGCCGGTTTTCAACGCATGCAAGAGGAGGTAGCATTGGACTGGAGCAAATGGATCAGGCAAACGCATCGCTGGCTGTCGATCATCTTTACGGCAACCGTCGCCGCCAACTTTATCACCATGGCGTTCGGGCAGCCGCCCGCCTGGGTGATCTATTCGCCACTCCTGCCGCTCTTTCTTTTGCTGTTCAGCGGCCTCTATATGTTCATGCTGCCCTATATTTCCAGGGGACGCAGCGTGCAGCGGGCCAACGGATAGGAAGAGAGCGGCATGGCCAAGATCGAGCAGAAATCGACCAGGCCCGCCAAGGCTGAGCCGAAGCTGCTTTCCGGCGGCAACCCGCAGATCGCCAAAGGCTACGGCGACGCGCCGGTACAGGCCTATATCGCGGCCATGCCGGGCTGGAAGCGCGAGGTCGGCCAACGCCTCGACGCGCTCATCGAGCGTGCCGTGCCCAGTGTCCACAAGGCGGTCAAATGGAACTCGCCTTTCTACGGCGTCGAGGGCGAAGGCTGGTTCCTCAGCTTCCATTGCTTCACCAGATACATCAAGGTGGCCTTCTTTCGCGGCATGTCGCTGGATCCGGTGCCGCCGGGCGAATCCAAGAGCAGCGATACGCGTTATTTCCACATCCACGAGGACGAGGCCTTCGACGAGGCGCAGTTCAGCGCCTGGGTGAAGCAGGCCAGCCAATTGCCTGGCGAGCGTATGTGAGCGCGCTATTTCCAGCGTTTGAAGGAGAAACGGCATGACGACCACCGGACTGCAGGACAGCAAATCCCCCTCCGAGCTGATCGACGGCAGGATCAGGGAACTCGGCGACTGGCGCGGCGAGATGCTGGGGCGGCTCCGCGCGCTGATCCATCAAGCCGATCCCGACGTGGTCGAGACGTGGAAATGGCGCGGCGTGCCGGTGTGGGAGGATGCCGGCATGATCTGCACGGGCGAGACCTACAAGGCCGTCGTCAAGCTGACCTTCGCCAAAGGGGCTGCGCTGCCCGATCCCGCGCGCCTGTTCAACTCCAGCCTCGAAGGCAATACGCGCCGCGCCATCGATTTCCAGAAAGGCGAAGAGGTCGACGAGGAGGCCTTTAAGGCGCTGGTACGCGCGGCGGTGGCTTTGAACAAATCGAAGGCGCGAAGGTAACTGCGTCTGTCGACAAAGGCCGCCGTCGGCGCTGCCCCTCACTGTCCTGCCGGACATCTCTCCCCGTAAACGGGGCGAGATGGGCTGGCCGCAACGCCGGCGCCCGGTCGTTCTCTTTCATCGTCCGGCGCATCGGCTTCGGCATGTTCCTGTTCGAGCGGCCAAGGCGTCTGCGGTCAGCCGTCCCGCAGCCAGACCAGCATCTCGCCGGGCTCGCGGTTGTCCCAGGCGAAATAGGGGATGGCGGTCAGGCGCGTCTCGACCTTAGCCGGCGGTTCGGAGCGATAGAGCCCGTCCCGCCAGCCGTCGCCGGCATCGGCTTGCGCCGTGGCTGAAAGCGTCACCACACCGCCGAGCAGGTCCGGCTCGTCATGCGCCTCTATGCCGGCCGTACGCGGCAGGGTCAGGCGATGCAGGCTGGTGTCATTGTCGGTCGCCTCGACGCAGTAGATCAGCGGCCCGCGTGACAGCGCGACGCGGCCGGCATCCTGCCGGACCTCGGGATTGGCGTAGAGCCGCTCGATCGGCATTTCGAGATCGAGCCGGACACGGTCGCCCTTTGTCCAGTTGCGCCGGATGGCGGCGTAGCCGTCGCTGGTCAGTTCCTCGAGGTCGACCGCTTCACCGTTGATTTCCAGCTTGGCACTGGGACTCCAGCCCGGCACCCGCAAATGCAGCGTGAACGCCACCGGCGCCTGCGGCTCGACCGTGATCTCGACCGCGCCATCCCAGGGATAGCGGCTCGCTTGCGCCAGCGTGACCGGCACGCCCGATATGTCGAAGCGGGCGGTGGAGTCGCCGTAGAGGTGAACCGCAAGGGCGTCGTCGGCCAGGCTGTAGAAATAGCTGCCGATGGAGGCCACCATGCGCCCGACATTGGGTGGGCAGCAGGGGCAGCGGTGCCATTTCCATCTGTTGTGCTTGCCCCGGCTTTCCAGCGGGTTCTCGTAGAAGAACAGCGAGCCGTCGAGCGACAGGCCGGAGATCGAACCATTGTAGAGCGCGCGCTCCATCATGTCGGCGTAGCGGGCGTTCGGCCCCATGCCGAGCATGCGGCTCGCCCAGAACACCAGCCCGACCGAGGCGCAGGTCTCGGCATAAGCGGTTTCGTTGGGCAGGTCGTAGTCGCTGGTGAACCCCTCATTGTGCGCCGACGGACCGAGCCCGCCGGTGATGTAGAGGTTCTTGGTGGTGAGGTCGTCCCACAGGCGGTCGAGCGCCACCCGCAGCGTGTCGTCGCCATATTCGGTGGCGATGTCGGCCATGCCCGAATAGAGATACATGGCCCGCACCGCATGGCCGACGACCTTGTCCTGCTCGCGCACCGGGATGTGCGACTGGCTGTATTCGTAGGTCTTGAAGTGATAGGCCTTCGGGTCGGCGCCTCGGGCGCGCGCCTCCTCGTCGAAATAATGCGGCTGCTGGCCACGCTGGTCGATGAAGTATTTGGCCAGCACCATGTACTTTTGTTCGCCCGTCACCCGCGCCAGCTTGACCAGCGCCAGCTCGATCTCTTCATGGCCGCAGTAGCCCTTCTTCTTGCCGGGCTCGGGCCCGAGCACCGAAGCGATGTGGTCGGCGTAGCGGCACATGATGTCGAGCAGCTTGCGCTTGCCCGTCGCCTGGTAGTAGGCGACCGCACCCTCGATCAGGTGGCCGGCACAATAGAGCTCGTGGCAATCGCGCAGATTGGTCCAGCGCTTGCCGGGCTGGATGCGCTGATACCAGCTGGAGAGATAGCCGTCCTCCTGCTGCAGCCTGCCGTACATGTCGATGACGGCGTCGATCTTCCTCTCCAGTTCGGGGTTCTTGCGCCGGTAGAGCGAATAGGCCGCGGTCTCGATCGTCTTGCCGAGATCGGAATCCCAGAACATCTGCGTGGTCACCGTCGAACCGGTGAAGCCGGGGGAGGCGGCCTCGTCGGGAGACGGCGAGTGGAAGGGGATGACAATTCCGGGCGAGGGGCGGTCGGGGTCGATCTGCTCCAGCATGCGCGCCTCCACGCAGCGGTCGTAGAGGATGTCGGCGGTGCGCGTGGCGACCGCCTCGGCGCGGTCGCCCCAGAAGCCGCGCACATCGACCTGCGGCACCGGCAGCGGGCGGAAGGCGAGCTTCGGCTTGCCCGTCTTAGCCATTTTGGCGGTTTGCGATGCGGTCATGAACTCACTCCATTCGATCGATTATTTGACGGCTCCGGCCATCAGGCCGCGGATGTAGAAGCGCTGCAAAGCGAGGAACAGGATCAGGCACGGCACCATCATCACGGTGACGCCCGCCTGCACGGCGCCCCAGTCGATGGCGCCGAAGCGGCCCGATTGAAGCGCGGTCATCATCACGGGCAGCGTGAATTTGGATTGGTCGGTCATCAGCACCAGGGCGGCGAGGAACTCGTTCCAGGCGCCGAGGAAGGCAAACAGCGCGATGGTCACGACGCCCGGCCAGACCAGCGGCAGCATCACCTTTATGAGCATGGTGGCGTTGCCGGCGCCATCCATGCGCGCGGCCTCCTCGATCTCGCGCGGCACCGCGTCGAAGGCGTTGCGCATCATGAAGATCGAGAACGGCAGCTGCAGCGTCACATAGACGCCGACCAGCCCGGTCAGCGTATTGTGCAGGCCAAGCTTGGTCAGCACCAGGAAGATCGGCGTCAGGATCGACTGGAACGGGATCATGATCGTCGACAGGATGAGGACGAAGAACAGATCCTTCAGGGGAAACCGAAACCGCGAAAAACCGTAGCCGGCGAGCACGCTGACGATGACCGACAATATGACCGTCATCACCGAGACATAGATGCTGTTCTGCGCCGAGGCCCACAGGCCATCGCCGAAACTGTTCAGTGTTTGATAGTTCTCGAGCGAGAAGCCGGACGTCGGCCAGGGCGGCAGCGGCGGCAGGCGGGCCTCCTGCGCCGGCTTGAAGGCCGACAGCACCGTCCACACGATCGGCGCCACGAACAGCGCCGAGGCGACGATGCCGGTGGAGTGCCTGGCCAAGCGCGCGGCGAGCTTGCCTCTGCCTGACATCGCCTGCGCCATCAGTCGAGCCCCTCGGGCTTGCGCAGCAACCAGAGCTGGACGAGGCTGAGCGCCACAAGGATGACCAGCAGCACCATGGAAAGTGCGGCGCCATAGCCGAGCTTGAACGAGACGAAGGACTGGTTGAAGATCCAGTACACCGCCGTCAGCGTCTGGTTGCGCGGGCCGCCGCGCAGGATGATGTAGAACTGGTCGAAGGCAAGGATCGAACCGGCCACCGACAGGATCAGAGCTAGCGCCAGCGTGCGGCGCATCAGCGGCAGGGTGATCGCCCGGAACCGTGCGAACGGTCCGGCGCCGTCGATAACGGCTGCCTCCTGCAGGTCCTGCGGGATCGATTGCAGGCCGGTCATCAGGATGATCATGGTAAAGCCGGCGACCTTCCACACCACCATGGCGATGATCGACCAGAAGGCCGGCTGGAAGGTGGCGAGCAGGTTGAATTTTCTGTCGATCAGGCCGAGGTCGTAGGCGGCCGGGCTGAACAGGCCGGAATCGACGTTGAGGAGCCATGACCAGAGCAGGCTCGCCGAGGCAAAGCCGACCACCGCCGGCATGAAGAACATGGTGCGGTAGAGGTTGGTGAACGGGCGCGGCCGCTCGATGAAGATCGCCAGCGGAAAGGCGACGGCGAAGATCGCAATGGTGACGACCAGCGTGTAGTAGCCGGTGAATCTCAGCGCGTTCCAGAACCTGGTGTCGCGCAGGATCGCCCAGTAATTGCCGAGGCCGATGAAGGAGTGCTCGCCCATCAGCGGCCAGTTGTGCAGCGACATCCAGGCCGTCATGCCGAGCGGGATGACGAAGAACAGCATGACCAGCGCCACCGCCGGCGCGACATAAAGCAGGCCGATCCATTGCCGGCGCCCGGCACCGACGAGTTTTCGGGCGCGAGGCGGGGCGGTGGTTGTGGCGATGGCGGTCATGGGTTGCCCTTTCCTTCTCCCCTTGTGAGGTGAGCGGCCGGTTCGCCGAAGGCGAATTCATCGTGCCAGTGCCACGATGAAAGGCCAGCGAACGCCGGGACGCTGCGAAGCAGCGGGGACCCGGCAGGGTGGATCGGCCACCCCCCGGCCCTTCGCAGGCTCAGGGCGTTGAAAGCTCGAAAAGCCAAGCAGTTGGCTTTTCGCCCGCTGTGCGGACCGCTTCTCACCCCACAAGGGGAGAAGGGGGAGCGAAGCTTGATACGCCCCGAACTCGTGATGGACATGAATTCTTTCAACGCGATAGCCTGCTATTTGAATGGAACAATTTCCGGCCGCCCGCCCAGGGAGACAGGCGGGCGGCCGGCAGGCGTCCGCCTACTTCTGCGGCGCCTGGTCGATGATCGACTGCATGGTCTCCTGGGCGTTGGCGATCGCGCCGTCGACGTCGTCGCCGAAGAAGACCTCGTTGATCATCTGCGTCCACGGGCCGTTGGCGGAGTTGATCAGGTCGTTGAAGACCACCGAATAGGGCGTCTTGCCCTTGGCCATCGCCTCGGCGGCGATCTGATAGCGCGGATCGAGATCCTTCAGCGCGTCCTTGGCGATGTCGCCGCGCACCGGCAGGCTGCCGTATTTGGCGAGGATCGTCTGGCCTTCGAGCGAATAGGCGAAGTCCAGGAACTCTTTCACCACGGCTAGTTTCTTGGTGCCCTTGGTGACGACGAAATTGTCGCCGCCGGCAAAGGACGACCAGTTGCCATCCTTACCCGGCAGGAAGGTGACGCCGTAGTCGACATTGGGATATTGCGTGTTGAGCGCGCCGATGGCGAAGGCGCCGGACGGCGAGATGCCGATATTGCCGGCGGCGAAGGCGGCAAAGAAATTGGCGCCGGTGTCGGTCTGCGCGCCCGCCGGCACCAGGTCCTTCTTGACCATGGAGCGGTAGAGATCGATGGCGCCGCGCAGCTGCGGGCTGTCCAGCGTCGCCTTCGAGCCGTCCTCCGACAGGATGTCGCCGCCCGAGGCCCAGATCAGCGGCGTGAAGGTGAAGATGTTGCAGCCGCCGCAATTGCCGGAGAAGTAAAAGCCCTTGATGTTGCCGCCAAGCGCATTGACCTTCTCGGCGTCGGCTTCGATCTCGGCCCAGTTGGCGGGACCTTTCTCGGGGTCGAGGCCTGCCTGCTTGAACAGCTTCTTGTTCCAGATCAGCACCGAGGCGTCGGCCGAGAAGGGCAAGCCGTAAATATGGTCCTTGTAAGTGCCGGTCTTCACATGCGCCGGCGACAGGCTGGAAAAATAGGGCAGGGACTTCGCCCAGTCGGTGATGTCCTCCAGCTGGCCGGCGGCGGCGAAGGAGGGCGTGTAGATCAGGTCGAGCGACAGCGCGTCGGGCGCCGTACCGCCGGCGGCCGCCGCGCCATATTTCGGGATGATCTCGGCATTGGGGATGATGTCGAGCTTGACCTGGTCCTTGTTCGCCTTGTTGAAGGCGTCGACGATCCTTGGCATGAAGTTCGAGCCGTCGGCGCGTACCCAGATGTTGGCGGTATCGGCGGCGGCAAATTGCAGGCCGCAGCCCAGAACGGCGGCCGTAAGGCCCAGTTTGGCAATCAAAGTCCTCATGTTCTCCTCCTCCACATTTGGCCGCGATGCGCGGCTTGCCGCCGATTGCGGCGCTTCGTTCTTCAGCCGTCTTTCTCACTATCCGGCAGGCGGCCGCAGGACTGCCGCACCACCAGCCGGCACGGCAGTTTTCTGATACCTGGCGTGGCGGGTTTGCCGCCGACCAGGGAAAGCAAGGTCAGCCCGGCCTCGCGGCCGAGTGCTGCCAGGTTCATGTCGACCGAGGTCAGCGGCGGGCGGATCGCCTCCGCCACGATCTCCCAATTGTCGAAGCCGATGACGCCGACATCATTAGGCACGCCGAGGCCTCGTTCGCGCAACGCGTCGATGACGCCGCGCGCGATCTGATCGTTGCCACAGAAGACGGCGTCCGGTTTTTCGCCTTTGGTGTCGAACAGTTTTGCCACGGCATCATGTCCCCAGGCTTCCGACCAGGAGCCGAGCAGCGGCTCGATCACCGGCAGGCCGTTTTCCGTCAGCACGGCGCGGTAAGCCTGCGCCCGTTCGTGCACCACGGCAAAGCTCGCCGGCCCGCTGACATGGGCGATGCGCTTGCGGCCGAGCCGGCAGAAATGCTCGATCGCGAGCCGCGCGCCGTCGCCGTCGTCGGAGACGAAGGCGACGGCGTCGGGATCGGGCTGGGTGAAGGCGTAGATCACCGGGACGCGCAGATTGGAGAGGTCGACCGGCAAATGGCGGTCGATGCGTTTGCCGGTGGCGATGATGCCGTCGACGCGCTTGTCGAGCATGGCCTCGACATGGAGCTGGCCGAGGCGCGGATCCTCCTCGACATTGCATAGGAACACCGAAACGCCGGCATCGACCAGCGCGTCCGATATGCCCGACATCAGCGGCAGCGAGAAACGGCCATAGGTATCGTTGGTGAGCAGGCCGACGGTGAAGGAGCGGCGTCTGAGCAGGCTCTGCGCCAGGCTGTTGGGCCGGAAACCCAGGCTGCGCGCCGTCTCACGGATGCGCTCGCGGGTCTCGGCCGTCATGCGCCCCTGGTCGTTGAGCGCCTTCGAGGCGGTGGCGACGCTGACGCCGGCCTGCGCGGCCACGTCACGCAAGGTGACGGGCTTGGGAAAGACCGGAACTGGCGGGTCGTCCGATGCCATCGCGGCAAGAATCCTTAGTTGGGAAAAGGTTTTCCCTTACCGGCCGGAACAAGGCCCGGCCAATGACCGAGCCCGATCGGGGACATCTGGAAAAACCTTTTCTCAACTCAAGGCTAGGCCAGATCGAAGGACTGATCAAGGGGAAAAGTTGCAGTCGCTCGCGACCGGATTTCGCGACGGGTGCCGCCAATCGGAGCGGGGATCACTGTTGGCCGCGTGCGCCAGCTGAAAGGATCCGACATCTCCCGGACCGATCGGCAGGTGGCGCCGATTTGGTATGCAAGGAGTTCGCGAAAAGGGTGCTATGGAGGGCTGGGCATCCCTTTGCCGGGAGCCCATCCCGCGACATTCGAGGTCAGTTTCGTGCCGCTCTTGCCCGTCTTTGGAAAACTTGGCGCCAAGGCACCGGTCACCGTCATTCCTATGCCGGTCCGGCCGGCAGGTCTTGCGGCGCGATTGCGGCGGGCCCTCGCCTCTTACGGCGCCACGGCGTTGCAACTGTCGGTCGTCGTCTGGACGGTCGCTATCCTCGGCGCCGCATTTCTCTTCGCGCGAGGGTAGCCGCATGGCCGACCGTTATGCACTGCGCATGGACTTGCCCCAAAGCTGGGCCATCATCGATGTCTTTACCGGCCAGCCCGCGGTGGTCAGGCAAAGGGTGATGGTCGGCATGAGCCCGCAGGATGCCAACGCGCTGGTCGATCAGATGAATATCCGCGACGTCAAGCGGAGGGAGAGGGCCGAACGTAAATCCTGACCTGTCCAACGTTTGCCCAGGGCGGCACTTGGCGCGGGCAAGATCCCGCCGCACCGCAAATCAGAGGATTCCCGTGAGAGCCAGCCTGAAGCAGAAGATACTGAGGGTCTGTGACCGCAGGATTTCCGAAAAAGGGCCCAGCGTCGGCGTGTCGTTCTATGCGTTCTTCGCCAACAGGAACGACGACCCCGAGTTGCTGATGGAAGTCGCCGAATGGTGGATCAGAACCCACCGCCTCGACCATTTTGAAAAGGCTGCGAAGATACGCACGATGGTCGCGGACCTCGGCTGATCAGCGGAAATCATCCGATGTCAGCACATACAGGCTCTTGTGGGTGCGGCCGTAGGCCTTGGCGGCGACGTCGTGGATAGTGGAACTCGACCTGTCGAAGGCGGCAAGATAGCCGGCCTCGTCGGCGGCGGTGTCCGGCTGTATCCTGGTCATGGCGTCGGCGGCCACCGAGAAGGAAATCTGGAGCATGCCGTCATGGCCGACGAAACGAATGCGTTGGCCGGCCACATCATAGCTGCGGCTGCGATTGGGAAAGGTCAGGCTCATGTCTTGACCCCCGTTGCGGCGGCCTTCTTGGCCACCCGTTTCGTCTTAGGCGTCGGATTCAGCGCTTCCGCCACGCGGTCGGCTTCTTCCTTGGCCAGCCGCAACTCCCTCAGCCTTGCCGTCTTGATCGCCCTGGCTTTCGCCTCGGACATGTATTCGGCGGTTGCCTTGTTGCGCTCCGCGTTCTTCTTCTGCTTGTCGACAAAGCGGGCTTCAGCTTTTTCCATGATCGTCTGATTGCCGTCGGCCATCGAAGAAATCTCCTTTGCGCATGAAATCGTGAAAACGAACTTGTCGGATAAATAGGCGCTCGACCGGCAAAATTCAACTTTTTGAAATATTTGGCTGGTTTCGGATATCAGGAAACCGGGTGCGAAAATAATACTTCCAATATCTAATTCCGTCCCACGATAAATTTTGGCACTCCTATCTATCGAGTGCCAAATCGCCTATAGAGAGGGCGCGGCCGCCTATGCCGGCCCCAGAAAGAAGTTCTCATGAAGTTCCGTCCACTCCACGACCGCGTCGTCATCCGGCGCGCCGAAGGCGATACAAAATCCAGGGGCGGCATCATCATTCCCGACAATGCCAAGGAAAAGCCGCAGGAAGGCGAAGTCATTGCCGTCGGTCCGGGCGCGCGCGACGAAAAGGGCGCGCTCGTTCCGCTCGACGTCAAGACCGGCGACTTGATCCTGTTCGGCAAATGGTCGGGGACGGAGGTCAAGATCGACGGCGAAGACCTGCTGATCATGAAGGAAGCCGACATTATGGGCGTCATCGAAAAGGCTGCCGAAGCCAAGAAGGCCGCCTGACTGGAGCGCCGCGCGTTCGGCGCGGCGACTGGCCCCTCAAACTCGAACGGAAAAAATCATGTCCGCCAAGGAAATCAAATTCTCCACCGATGCGCGTGACCGCATGCTGCGCGGCGTCGAAATTCTCACCGATGCGGTGAAGGTGACGCTGGGCCCCAAGGGCCGCAACGTCATCATCGACAAGGCTTACGGCGCCCCGCGCATCACCAAGGACGGCGTCACCGTCGCCAAGGAAATCGAGCTTGCCGACAAGTTCGAGAACATGGGCGCGCAGATGGTGCGCGAAGTGGCCTCGAAGACCAACGACCTCGCCGGTGACGGCACCACGACAGCCACGCTGCTGGCCGCTTCGATCCTGCGCGAAGGCGCCAAGCTGGTCGCCGCCGGCATGAACCCGATGGATTTGAAACGCGGCATCGACCAGGCCGTCGCCGCCGTCGTCGGGGAAATCAAGGCGAAGGCCAAGAAGGTCAAGTCGTCGGCCGAGATCGCGCAGGTCGGCACCATTGCCGCCAATGGCGACGCCAGCGTCGGCGAAATAATCGCCAAGGCGATGAACAAGGTCGGCAATGACGGCGTCATCACCGTCGAGGAAGCCAAGACCGCCGAGACCGAACTCGACGTCGTCGAAGGCATGCAGTTCGACCGCGGCTATCTCAGCCCCTACTTCGTCACCAATGCCGACAAGATGCGCGCCGAGCTTGAGGACCCCTATATCCTCATTCATGAGAAAAAACTCGGCAATCTGCAGGCGATGCTGCCCATCCTCGAAGCGGTGGTGCAGGGCGGCAGGCCGCTGCTGATCATTTCCGAGGATGTCGAAGGCGAGGCCCTCGCCACCCTGGTCGTGAACAAGCTGCGCGGCGGCCTCAAGGTCGCGGCCGTCAAGGCGCCGGGCTTCGGCGACCGTCGCAAGGCGATGCTGGAAGACATCGCGGTGCTCACATCGGGCCAGATGATTTCCGAGGATCTCGGCATCAAGCTTGAAAACGTCACCATCGAGATGCTCGGCCGCGCCAAGCGCGTGCTGATCGACAAGGACACCACCACGATCATCGACGGCGCCGGCACCAACGCGACCATCCAGGCGCGCGTCGCCCAGATCAAGGGCCAGATCGAGGAGACAACGTCGGACTACGACAAGGAAAAGCTGCAGGAGCGGCTGGCAAAGCTGTCAGGGGGCGTTGCCGTCATCCGCGTCGGCGGCGCCACCGAATCGGAAGTGAAGGAAAAGAAAGACCGTATCGACGACGCGCTGAACGCCACGCGCGCGGCCGTGGAAGAAGGCATCGTGCCAGGCGGCGGCGTCGCCCTGCTTCGCGCCCGGTCGGCGCTATCAGGCCTGAATGGCGCCAATGCCGATGTCACCGCCGGCATCTCCATCGTGCTTCGCGCGCTTGAGGCGCCGATCCGCCAGATCGCCGAGAATTCCGGCGTCGAGGGCTCGATCGTTGTCGGCAAGCTCGCCGACAGCAAGGATCACGATCAGGGCTTCGACGCCCAGAACGAGGTCTATGTCGACATGATCAAGGCCGGGATCGTCGACCCGGCGAAGGTGGTGCGCACGGCATTGCAGGACGCCGGCTCGATCGCGGCCTTGCTGATCACCGCCGAAGCGATGATCACCGACGTCCCGCCGAAGGATGCGGCACCGGCGGGCGGCGGCGGCTACTAAGATCCAGCCCGGACTGCGAAAGGTGGTTCATGGAGGCCACCTTTTCAGGCCCGACCTGTTGAGCTAGGACGGCGGCGGCTATCCTCATCTTGAGGCTTTCGCCGGAGTTGGGATTCACGCTAGACTATTTCCGTGGGCCGTTGGTGCAAAGCTTTGGCCGATTTCGGCTTTGCCCGATTTGGCAACCGATCGAACGGAACCGCGATCCTCAGTTCGGAGACAAGTCATGTTTGCGGCCCAGGCCATCGATACCTCAGACAAGGCCGCGTTCTATCGTGACCTCGCCAAGCAATTGAAGGCGCTGCTCGAGGGGGAGCACGATTCGATCGCCAACGCCGCCAACACCTCGGCGCTGATCTTCCAGATGGTGCCCGACCTCAACTGGGCCGGCTTCTACTTTCTGGCATCGGACGAAGAACTGGTGCTCGGCCCCTTCCAGGGCAAGCCGGCCTGCGTGCGCATCGCGGTGGGCAAGGGCGTATGCGGAACGGCGGTCGAGCTCGGCACCTCGATGCTGATCAAGGACGTGCATGATTTCCCCGGCCACATCGCCTGCGACGCCGCCTCGCGCTCCGAGCTGGTGGTGCTTTTGGAAGACGAGGAGGGCGTCTTCGGCGTGCTCGATCTCGACAGCCCGACGCCCGGCCGTTTCGACAGTGCCGACCAGGCCGGCATCGAGGCGCTGGCCGCGATCTATGTCGCGGCGAGCTCGTTCCAGGACTGACCTTCCGGCAGCGCAATCAAGGCGCTGCCTTCAGCGCGCGCCTGAAGGCCGTGGTCGCCATGTCGATCAGTTGCGCATGGATTTGCGCGCGTGACCGGCCCGCGCCGTCGTCGCATACGGGGTCGCCGATCTCTTGAGATATGATGAGCGCCGACGCGCCGGGTTTGCACTCGCCGAACATGCTGTAGTGGCTGGCATCTCCGATCGTTGCGTAGCTGGCATTGGGAATCGCGTTGGCGATGCCCGACGCATCGGTGGTCGCGGGGATTTTTCCCGGCTGGCCAAGATTGACGATATCGACCGGGATTTTGATGCCGGAAATGCTCCCGGCGTCAAAGACATCCGATGGCGCGGGGTCGACCGCCATGACGAAGCGGACGCGCCGGTCACTGTTGTCGCGGCCGGCGAGCCGCATATCCATGGCGTGGAGGTCGACGCCGCTTTGCCTCACCCAGCCGCAAAGCGATGCGTTGAGCAGGTCGGTGTCGCAATAGGCCGCCAGCAGCTTCGGGTCGACGCGTGCGCCGGCAATGGCGAGCGCCGTGCCTCCGCCCATAGACAGGCCCAGGGCGCCCACTTTGCCTTGCTCGATGTGGTCCCGGAAGGAGGCCTCGTTTTCCATCGCGTCCAGGGTTGCCGTGAGATCGGTGGGTCGCAACCACAGTTTCATCGTCTCGGCGGCGGACCTATTTTTCCCGCCGTTTCCCGGATGGGTGGGCGCGGCGACGATGAAGCCTTGCCTCGCCAGAGGCGCCGCTATCCAGCTCAGGGCTTGCGGGGTGCCGGCCAGGCCGGCGCCATGCGAGAGCAGGATGAGAGGGAATTTGCCGGGAGATACCGGCGCATCACGCTCGGCCGACGTTCCGGTGAAGAACTCGCTGTCGCCGAGCATGACAGCCACGCCGCCCGGTTCTGCCGGATACCAGACGGTGACGTCGAGATCGCTGCCGCGCTCCAGCGATCGGGCGGCAACATGGCGAACACCGACGGCATCGCCGGCATTGGCCTGGTGTTGCAGCGCAAGCGTGGAAATGATGATGGCGCAAAGCATGGTTCGAAATCTCATTGAAGTCTCCGTTTTCCGACAGCGCCATCGCCGCAACTCCCGAAGTCTCCGGGCAGCAGCTTCGGTCGCAGTCTCGATGACGCGGTATCGCCGGGTCTGGGGGCGCCCGCGACCTCGATTGCGATCGAGGACGTCCACAATCGCGATCTGGTACGGCCGCCGCGGAACGGTGTGCTCAGCTGCTCACGGGGCTCGATGGCGCCCGCGTGTTCTTCTCGCGCCAGGCGAGCGGGGTCGTGCCGGTCACGCGGCGGAACTCACGGTTGAAGTTCGATTTGGTCTGGAAGCCGGCGGCGAACATGATTTCGGTGACGGACTGCCCGGTTTCGCCGAGCAGCCGACAGGCCTCGGCGATGCGGTGTTCGTTGACATATTGCGAGACGTTCCTGGCCATCGCCCGATTGATGGCCGCCGAGATCTGCCGCGCCGGAATTCCGGCCCGCCTGGCAAGCCGGTTAAGGTTGAGGTTGGCGTCGCGATAGAGCTTCTTCTCCTGCATCAGCTCGTTCACCCTGGCGATCGTGTCGGCGTCTTCGCCGTCATCGGGCGGCGATAATTGGCCTATCGGATCGGCGAGGGTGCCGGGAATATGGCTTTGGCTGGCCGCCGCCGCCGCTACGCCGACAATGACGAGGATAAACAGATTGGCGATGCCGATGATCGTCGCGGCACGGTCGTCATGGCCGGATGCCAGCTCGAAGGATACCAGCATGTCGACCAGGGCCGACAGGCACAGTGCCGATGCCGCCGCGATGATGGCCCTATAGGCAGGCACCGCGCCGTCGAAAGGCGCCAGCCGAAGCCCATCCGCGCCGGACCGCAACAGCCAGAGGATGGCCGCGGCGTAGATGAAGTCGATTGCGACGAGCGCCACGTCAACCGCGTCGCGCCGCACGATGACCAGCAGCATGACGATTGCCGCCGGCGCCGCGTGGAGCATCAGCAAGGCCGGCCACCGGCGGTGTCCGGTGCGGACCAGCCTCGAGACACCGGCGTAGAGCAGCGAGGGCATGATGGCGGCGGAGACGGGAGCGATGTAGCCGACCGCGCGGAGGTCATAGCCCCAGCGCAGGCCGGTCAATACGGATTGCAACGCGGCAAGCAGGATCAGGCTAAGAAGCGGCAGGTTGGGCGCGGCGTCATCCTCGCGCCTGGCGACGACCCAGAGCAGGATGAACAGCAACAGCGCGACGACGAAGGGCAGGGGGACGAACGGCATGGGTCGGGGGCTCTGTGCTGACAGACGGACCCTAGCCGAAGTGGTCTCGATTCCCAATTAGAGCCGTTCGAAAACCGGTCCGCACTTTTTCTGGAACTACTCCAGCGATAGGGCTGAGCCCGTCTCAGACCAATTTCACCAGCATCAGGCTGAAGCAGCCGATGAACAGGAAGGCGCAGAAGGCGAGCGCCAGCGGGCGCAGGCCGCGCGAGCGCAGTTGCGAAATGTCGGCCTGCAGGCCCATGGCGGCAAGGCCCATGGTCAGCATGATGGTGGTGGCCAGCACTACCGCCTGCTTCACTTCGGCTGGTATCGTAACCAGGCTGTTCAATGCCACGGCGGCGACGAAGGCGGCGACGAACCATGGCATGGGCGGTCGCGCCGCCGAGTGGTCGCTGCTCCCGCGGCGCGCCATCAAGCCGAGCGCGATGACCATCGGCGCCAGCATGGCGACGCGGGTCAGCTTGGCCACGGTGGCGATCTCGCCGGACTGGGTGCCGTTCTGGAAACCGGCGCCGATGACCTGCGCCACCTCATGGATCGAGGCGCCCGCCCACAGGCCGAAAGCATGCTGGTCGAGACCGAGCAGCGGCGCCAGCAGGGGAAAGCCGAGCATGGCGACGGTGCCGAACAAGGTGATCGAGGCGACGGCGTAGGTGACGTCCTCGTCGCGCGCGTCGGTGACGATGTTGGTGGCGACGATCGCCGAGGCGCCGCAGATCGAGGTGCCGGCGGCGATCAGCTGCGCCAGCCTGGCATCGACGCCGATCAGCCGGCCGAGCGTGATGGTGAAGACGAAGGTGGCGCCAAGGGTCAGCGCCACGATGCCGACGCCGCCGGCGCCGATCGAGGCGACCTGGCCGAGCGTCAGCTGGAAACCGAGCAGCACGATGGCGAAGCGCAAAAGGCGCTTTTGCGAGAAGGCGATGCCGGCCTTGGCGTGCGCCGGTGTGCCGAGCACGTTGGAATAGACCATGCCGGCGACGACGGCCAGGATCATCGGGCTGAACAGGGCGAAACCGGAGACATTGCGGGCCGAGAAGGCGACGGCCGTGATCATCGCCACCAGCACGATGCCGGGAATGATGCCGTTCGCCAGGGAATCGAGGCGCTTGCGACCCTGCGCCAGATCGGCGGAGATCGTGCTTTTCGGAATATCATTCGCGACGCGGGTCAGGGAGGGCAATGCAATTCTCCAAGCGACTACAACGGAGAAATGCCATTTCAGGACCAATCATTCCAACGAATTATTTTCGTTAGAATGATCGAGTTTTCCGAACGATTTTGCTTGTGCCGAAAGGCTGCCGCACCCGGATCGAGCAGCGAAGAGGCCGAGACTACAGTTGCGCTTCGATCGCCACCTTGTCGATTACCGACCAGACGTTCCTGATCCTGTCGTTCAGGAATTCATAGAAGACGTTCTCGCTGAAGGAGATTTTCCTGCCGTTGATGGGCAGGCCGAGGAAAGTTCCCTTGGGCGTGCAGTTGAACTGGAGGCGGCTGGCTATGAATGGCGGGTCGGAGATCAACAGCTGGACGTCGAAAAAGAGGTCCGGGATTTCGCGAAAATCCCGCTCCAGCATGTCGCGGTAGCCTGACAGTCCAACCCGGTCGCCATTGTAATGCACCTCGTCATGGACGAAGCGATGCAGCCTTTGCCAATCCTGGTTGTTGAGACAGTCGATATAGCCTCGATAGAGATCGGTTTCGCTCACGGCGATGGCTCCATTGCTAGAACGCCCGATCGGGAAGATAGAACGGCCACGGATACAATCCAGCGCTTTACCCGCGAAGGCATCGACCCGCGGCGGGAAAGCCGGCGACGCCCGGCGGCGGCTGGCACAACGACCGGGCCAGACGGTGCCTTGACGCATCACGGTTGCTGCTCCAGCTTGCCGCCATGTTCGTTCTCGCTCCCGCCGACACCAAGCGACGCCGCCCCCGCACCGTGCGGAAGGGCACGCTGATTGCGCGACGAGGAAGACCGGCTTTATAGATCCGCTTCGTTTCCCACAGCCCGCCCGCGAAAAACGCCGGCGGGCTTTTTCATGCCTGGAGCCTTGTGATGATTGCCAATTCTTCCATCCGGTTTCGTCCAGCCGAGCCTGCCGACGCCGCCACGATCCGCGACATCGTGCGCGCCGCCTATGCCAGATGGGTGCCGGTGATCGGCCGCGAGCCGCTGCCGATGCGTGCCGATTACGACAAGGCCATTGCCGAACACCAGTTCGAGCTCGCCGTCGCGGAGGACCGCATTGTCGGCATGGTCGAGACCATGCTGGCCGACGATCACCTGTGGATCGAGAATGTCTGCGTCGCGCCGGAGGCGCAGGGCAGGGGCATCGGCCGGCTGCTGCTGGAGCGTGCGGAAACCAAGGCACGCGAGGCCGGACGCCCGGAGCTCCGCCTGTTAACCAACGGTGCCTTCGAAGCCAATGTGTCGCTCTATCGCAAGCTTGGCTATACGATCGATCGGGAGGAGCCGTTTATGAACGGAACGACGGTCTATATGAGCAAGCGGCCAGTTGGATGCCCGCCAATCGGAGCGTGAGGATGACTGCCAGGATCAAGCTTAAGCAACTCACTGGCCTCCATGCGATTTCGCGGCTTCAAGCCGATGACGGCATTCCCGCCTGGGCGGACGGACCGGGCTTCGTCAGCATCACCAGAACCGATGACGAGCTCTCGATCACCTGCCTCCAGGATCGCGTGCCGGATGCCGTCAAGCATGATCGCGACTGGGTCGCCTTCAAATTGCAGGGGCCGTTTGCGTTCGACGAAACCGGCATCGTGCTGTCGGTCATAAAGCCGCTGTCGGAAAACGGTTTGGGCATCTTCCTGGTATCGACATTCGATGGCGACCACCTGCTGGTGAAAGCGGCGGACGAGCCCGCGGCGAGAGGCTTTCTGCGCGAAGCCGGGCATACGCTGCTATAGTCCGCTCATCGCTGGTCCAGCCCTCTGGCTCAACCAGTGGCGCGCTGGCTCAACCACTTCGGGGGTTGCGTTTGACAGCGCCGTTTGTGCATCGTTATTTCGCGCCCGATATGACGGCCCGCCCGGCTATGCGGCACACTCCAGGAGAAACCCATGTCACACAATCTGCAGTTCTATATCGATGGCGCATGGGTCGATCCCGTCGTGCCTAACACGCTCGACGTCGTCGATCCGTCGAATGAGGATGTCTTCGCGCAGATCTCGCTCGGCTCCAAGGCCGATGTCGACAAGGCGGTGGCCGCTGCCAAGCGCGCCTTCGACACTTATGGCTTCACCTCGGTCGAGGAGCGCCTCGACGTCCTCAGCCGCGTCATCGAGGTCTACAAGAAGCGCAGCAAGGACCTGGCGCTGGCCGTGTCGCGCGAGATGGGCGCGCCGCGCCAGATGGCGCTCGACAGCCAGGTCGGCATCGGCCTGGCGCATCTGACCAAGATGACCGAGACGCTGAAGAATTTCCAATTCCGCCACGTCAAGGGCAACCACCTCGTGGTCAAGGAGCCGATCGGCGTCGTCGGCCTGATCACGCCCTGGAACTGGCCGCTGAACCAGATCACCTGCAAGGTCGGTCCGGCACTCGCGGCCGGCTGCACCATGGTGCTGAAGCCGTCTGAAATCGCGCCGCTCAACGCGATCATCTTCGCCGAGATCATCGACGAGGCCGGCGTGCCGAAGGGCGTGTTCAACCTCGTCAATGGCGATGGCCCCGGCGTCGGCCAGGCGCTGTCCAGCCACCCCGACATCGACATGATGTCGTTCACCGGTTCGACGCGGGCTGGCATATTGGTGGCCAAGGCCGCGGCCGACACGGTCAAGCGCGTGCATCAGGAGCTTGGCGGCAAGTCGGCCAACATCCTGTTCCCGGATGTCGATCTCGCCACCGCCGTCAGCAAGGGCGTCGCCGGCTGCTTCAGCAACAGCGGCCAGTCCTGCAACGCGCCGACGCGCATGTTCGTGCCGCGCGACCGCCACGACGAGGCCGCCGGATATGCCAGGGTGGCGGCTGAAAAGTTCACCGTCGGCCCGGCCGATGGCGCCAACACCAAGCTCGGCCCTGTCGTCAGCCAGGTCCAGTTCGACAAGATCCAGGACCTGATCCAGAGCGGCATCGACGAGGGTGCGACGCTGGTCGCCGGCGGCCCCGGACGCCCTGCCGAACTCAACCGCGGCTACTATGTCAGGCCGACCGTTTTCGCCGACGTCACCCACGACATGCGCATCGCGCGCGAAGAGGTTTTTGGGCCGGTGCTGGCGATCCTGCCCTACGACACGGTCGAACAGGCAGTCGAACAGGCCAACGACACGGTCTATGGCCTTGCCTCCTACATCCAGGCCAAGGACCTGCAGAAGGCCCGTGACGTGGCCGCGCGCATGCGCTCGGGCAACGTCTACATCAACTATCCCCAATGGGATGCCGGCCTGCCCTTCGGGGGCTACAAGCAGTCCGGTAAGGCCGCGAATACGCCGAATACGGGCTGGAGGATTTCCTCGAGATCAAGGGCATCGCGGGGTATGAGGCGGCGGAGTAAGGCACTGCGCCAGACAGTCGCTCTCCCCCATTTCATGGGGAGGAACCGAAGTCCTTGCCAATTGGCAGATACGTGCTATATATCTGCCATTAGCGAGGTCTAAACATGCAGCTTCAGTCCATCGTCACCACACCGGCCACGGTTGGCAGCGCAATTTCGGATGAAGAGGCGGGCGCCTTGGCGCGGACCACGATCAATCTGTTCAAGGCCTGGAATCTCACCGATTTCGAGGCCTGCGTCCTGCTTGGCGGCATCTCGGCGCGCACCTGGGCACGGTGGAAGGAAGGCGGCATCGGCCGGATCGACCGCGACCTGCGCACCCGCATGGCCCATCTGATGGGCATCCATAAGGGGCTGCGTTATCTCTTCACCGAGCCGGCACGCGGCTATGCCTGGATTCGCAAGCCCAATGCCGCCTTCGGCGGGCAATCCGCGCTCGACCTGATGATGCGCGGCGACATCGCCGATCTCGCGGCGATGCGCGAATGGCTCGACGCGGAGCGTGGTGCATGGTGAGTGGACTTGCGGTCCGGCGCCGCGTCCACTGGCCCCAGACCTATCGCATCATCCGCTCCATCCATCCGCCGATCGACCTGTTCGAGGACATCGCAGACCCGCGCGACTGGGAGGCGCTGGCCGCCGTCGAGGAGAAGACCAATCCGCGCATCCGGCTCGAGCTCGGTGATCTCGGCAAGGTGCCGGCCGCAAGGCGTGTTTCGGGTCCCGGCGCCAGTTTCGTCATGGCGCCTTTCGTGCATTGTTCGACCTTGCGGCCCGGCCGCTTCTCGGACGGCAGCTACGGTATCTATTATGCCGGCGACAGCGAGGACGTGGCGCTGGCCGAAACCATCCACCATCACCAGAAATTCATGCGCGCCACCAATGAGGCGCCCGGCTGGACAGCCGATTTCCGCGTGCTGATCGGCAGCGTCGACCGCGACCTCGACGACGTCAACGCCGTGCCCGGCGTGCTCGACCCGGACGACTACGCCGCGTCGCAGGCGGAAGGGCGGGCGTTGCGGGCCGCCGGCAGCGATGGGCTGGTGTGGAACAGCGTGCGCATGGCGGAAGGAGAGTGCATCGGCATCTTCTGGCCCGACGTCATCGGTGTCCCGGTCCAGGGCCGCCACTACAGTTATCACTGGGACGGCGCCCGCGTCGATTTCGTGCGCCAGCACGACACGGGCAAGGTGTTGGAAGTGGTATGACCAGGCCGGTGCGGCTTGGCCTCACACCAGCGCCGCCGCCAGCAGCTTCGCCTGCGGCGTCAGCGCTTCGAAGCTGCGGGCGCACAGATTGAGCTGGCGCGTGGCCCAGTCATCGGTGAGCCGCAGGCTGCGCAGCGTGCGGGCGGCACGGCGCGCGGCACTTTCGGGCACGATGGCGATGCCGGCGCCTTGCGAGACCAGCCGGCAGACATTGTCGAGGCCTGGCACGCGGATGCGGAAGTGCAGGTGGCCGCCGAGCCTGGCGGCCTGGCGGGCTATGTGCTCCTGCAAGGGATGGCCGGCGCTCAAGCCGACGAAGGCTTCACCGAGAATGTCGGCAAGGGCGGCGGTACGGCTTTCGAGGCTGGGCTGGGTCCGCGCGATGATCACCACGAGCCGGTCGACGAAAAACGGTTTTTGCTCGAGATGCGAAAGGCCGGCCCAGCTGGCGGCGATGCCGAGATCGGCCGCACCGTTCGCCACCGCCTCGGCGATCTCATGGCTGGGGCGTTCGTCGAGGTCGACGTCGATCCGGGGATGCGCGGCCAGGAAGGCCGGCAGTGTGTCGCGCAGCAGTTCACTGGTCGCCGCCGTATTGGCCATCAGCCGCACGCGGGCGCGCAGGCCAGTGGCATAAGCGCAGAGGTCGCCGGCCATGGCCTCGATCTGGTTCTGCACCGCGCGCGCATGGTGGAGCAGCGCCTGTCCGGCCGCCGTCGGCACCACGCCGCGGCGCCGCCGCTCCAGAAGCGGCGCGCCCAGGCTTTCCTCCATGCCCTTGATGCGCGCGCTGGCCGAGGCGAGGGCGAGGCCGGCGAGTTCGGCGCCACGCGTGATGCTGCCGCGTTCGGCCACCAGCAGGAACAGCCGGAGATCGGTGAGGTCGAAGCGCATTTTTTCGCTCCTGCAAATCGTATCGCGTCGTTTCAGCCTTCGTGCTGGCCGAAGGCTGGCAGCGCAACTTCCACATTGTGGGCGGCGTGCATCTCAGTCAAATCATTTGCGGTGGAGATGTGTGATGCGTGAAAAAACATCAGGCCGGCAAGGCCTCGGGATTCTTGAATGCGCGGCGATCGTGCTGGCGCTCGCGGTGGCCTCGCTTGCCACTGCGCAAATGCAGTCTGGCGTGCGGGGATGCGCGGTGACAGCGGCTTCCGTCAGCCGCGATGCCGTAACGGCAAAACCGGAAGCCGAGGCGACGGACATGTTGCTGCACGACTGAAGGAACCCGGCGTGCCCAAAGTCCATCCATGCTGAGCGGGGCCATAGCCTTCATCGGCGCCGTCTTCCTCGCTGCCGGCTTCGTCAAGGGCGTTGTCGGCATGGGGTTGCCGACCATGGCGATGGGCCTGCTGGCGGTGACCATGCCGCCGGCGCAGGCCGCCGCTCTGCTGTTGATCCCGTCGCTGGTCACCAATCTCTGGCAGTTGTTCACCGGTCCGTCCTTCGGCGGCTTGTGCAAACGCCTGTGGATGATGATGGCCGGCGTCGTCATCGGCACCGTGACCGGCGCCGGCCTGCTGACCGGCGCGCACACGATGATGGCCTCGGCCGGGCTTGGCGCCGCGCTGGTGCTCTATGCACTGGTCGGCCTGGCCAAGGCCGGCTTCACCACGCCGCCGCGCCATGAGGCTTGGATATCGCCGCTGGTCGGTGTGGCGACCGGACTGGTCACCGGCGCCACCGGCGTCTTCGTCATTCCCGCGGTGCCTTATCTGCAATCGTTGCGGCTGGAGAAAGAGGACCTCATTCAGGGGCTCGGCCTGTCCTTCACCGTATCGACCTTGGCCCTTGGCTTCGGACTATTCACGACCGGCGCACTGGTATCGCCGACGGCGCAACTGGCGGGGTCGGTCCTGGCCCTGGCACCGGCGCTGGCCGGCATGTTCATCGGCCAAGCGCTGCGCCAGAGGATGAGCGTCGGGACCTTTCGCACGGTGTTCTTCGCCGGCTTGCTGGTGCTGGGTGCCTATCTCGCGCTGGAGGCTGTGCTGCGGGGCTAAAAAGGGCCGGGCCGCAAACGGTCTTGCGAGTGTTTCGGCCAGGCCCAGCACGGGATCAAGCGGTGGGCTTGCGTGCCTGCATGACGCTCAGCCATATCGCCGAGACGAGAAAATAGAAGGCGCCGAACGCGGCATAGGGCGCGATATCGGTGATGTCCGGCGTCGCGGTGCCGATTGCCTGTTTGATGAAGAAGCCGCCGGCAAGCGCCGACTGCGCACCGCTCAGCACCATCGCCCATTGCGCGCCGGCCCGCCAACGGCGCACACCGGTCGCAAGCTGGAACAGGCCGGAGAGAACGGCCCACGCCCCGAACACCGCCAGGACCGCGTGCGGGCCCTGTCCAAGAGCGATGAAGACCGCGATGGCCGTGATCGTGCTGGCCGCCGCGTTGAGCGCCTGGCTGGAATTGGCCTTCAGTCCACCGCTGCGCTGCGCATCCAGACTATTGGCGATCGCGTCCCATGCGGGGTAGGCGACCAGCAGTACCGCCGCGACCGGCGGCGCGCTTTTGCCAAGGGTAAAGGCGGCCGCTACCCAGGCCACCGAAAAGCCTGCCCGCAGGAAATAATATGACTTCAGCCATTGCGATGCGGCGTCGGGTGCCTGGAGTGTTTGAGTGCTCATTGGAACGTCCTGTCTTGCTGGTTGGAATGGCCCCGGGGGCGGCGAGTTGACCCGCTTGATCGACTTGGGATCATGTCCTCAGGTGGATGATTGGAACAGCTCATGCTCGCGGCTTTGCTTGCGGGAATGGCTTTAATCCAAGGCAAAAACAGCGCATAATCAGCACGAAATGCGCTATCGTCGTTAGGAATGTAGGGGAACCGGCTGACCGCATCCATGACGGAATCGCCTGAAAATTTGACCATTCTTCCGGATGGAGCATCCCACGTTACCGGCGATCTCCTGTCGCATGTGCTGGCGCAGATCAGGCTTACCGGGGACCAGGTTTTTTCGCGTTCGCTGGCAAAGGCGGAACAACTCGATCTCGACGAAGGGCAAGCCCATATCGTCGTGGTGACAGCCGGCGCGCTGCACATGGAGAGCGAGGATCAGGCTCCTGTCGTCATCGAGGCCGGCGACCTCGTGCTCCTGCCTCGCGGTCCCGGTGGGTCGCGGCTGGTGGCGTCGCTTGCGCAGGTGGCGATCGTCACCTGCCGCTTCTGGTTCGATCCGGATAGTCTTCGGGGGATGATCTTTGCCTTGCCGCAATCCATCCATATCGGACGTGCCCAGGGGGCAGGATGGATAGACGGAATGCTGCCCTTCCTGATGATCGAAACCAGCGACGCCCAGCCCGGCGCGGCCTTGATGATTTCCCGCATCATCGACCTCATGGTCATCCGCACCTTGCGCAGTTGGGTCCATGAAGGACATGCCACGGGCTGGCTCGGCGGGCTTTCGGATGCACGCATCGCCCGATCACTGAAAGCCATCCACGAAAGGCCGCTGCAGCGGTGGAGCATCAATGAACTGGCCGACAAGGCCGGCATGTCGCGTTCGAGCTTCTGCGAGCGCTTCGCCGCGCTCGTCGGGCGCTCGCCGCTGCGCTATCAGAATGAATGGCGCCTAGGCCTGGCCCGGGACCTGCTGGCCAGGCGAGACGCGCGCGTGGGCGAGATCGGCTTGCGCATCGGCTACGAGTCCGAGGCCGCCTTCAGTCGCGCCTACAAACAGCTTTTCGGGCATCCGCCACGGGTTGAATATGCCCTGGCGAATGAACCCGCCAAGCAGCGCTGACCGACGGCGCCATTTTGAAGATATCGAGTTGCGGCCGCTACCGCACCACGAGCACCGGGATCTCGGTGTAGGACAGCACTTCCGCCGTCTGGCTGCCCAGAAGCAGCCTGCCCAGCCCGCGGCGGCCATGCGAGGCCATGACGATCAGGTCGCAACCTTGCGCCTTGGACAGGTCCAGGATCGCTTCGGCGGGTCGGTTGTCCTCGACATGGACCAGCTTGGCGGACACGCCGGCGGCGTCGGCCGATGCCTTGCACTTGTCGAGCACTTCCTTGCCGTAGCGGCGCGCTTCTTCCTGGTAGACGGCCAGCTCATCGCCGGCGACGTAGCCGGCCATGGCGCCGCCCCAGGCGAAGATCGGGAATTGTTCCGAAACGGTGATGAAGGTGACGGCGGCGCCGATGCCCTTGGCCAGCGTGAGGCCATGGGCAACGCCCTTGTCGGCCAGTTCCGAGCCGTCGGTGGCGATGAGCAGATGTTTGTACATGACGATCCGACCTGTGATGCCTGATGACTATCCAACAGAGATAGTTATGCCCCCGCGCTCATTCATTGAGCCAATGCGGCGGGGATCCGGGCCAGGGATGTGGCCCAATATCGGTGCTTGTCGTCGGGAGCGGCCGACCGTCGGCCTCGGCGCCGCCCCTCAGCGCCAATCTATCGAGAAGAGGCATGGCACAATTTCGCCGGCCGGATTCCCCTTTGCGAAACCGTCCTCTAAGGTGCCGCCGACATCGAAGGGCATCCCATGAGCAACGCGTTTCCGCAGATCCATCTGGTCCGGCATGGCGAGACGGCATGGAGCCTTTCGGGGCAGCATACCGGGCGCACCGACATGCCGCTGACGCCGGCCGGCGAGGCGGCCGCGCGCGGCGTCGCGGAGCGGCTCAAAGGCTTGTCGTTTTCCGCGGTTTGGTCAAGCCCTTCGCAACGCGCCTACAACACCAGCGTGCTTGCCGGCTTTGGCGCGACAAGCGTCAAGGTGGACGACCTGCAGGAGTGGGATTACGGCGCCTATGAAGGGCGCACGACGAAAGAAATCCTGGCCGAGCGGCCGGGCTGGAACGTGTTTCGCGATGGCTGCCCGCAAGGCGAGATGGCGGCCGATGTCGGCGGCCGTGCCGACAGGATCATCGAGCGCCTGCGCAGGGCCAACGCCGACATACTGATCTTTTCCAGCGCGCATTTCCTGCGCGTGCTCGCCGCCCGCTGGCTCGGCCTGCCGCCGGAAGGCGGCGCGCTGTTCGTGCTCGACACGGCCAGCATCAGCGTGCTCGGCTACGAGCATGACCTCGGCGAGCCGGTCGTGCGCAAATGGAACCTGAAATAGGGGTGCAGCGGTGCCTGCTCAGCGCGGAAGCGCCCGTCACTTCGTCATCCTGAGCGGAGCAAGGAGCGTAGCGACGCGGCGCAGACCCCTGGAGCTGCTCCGCAGCCCAAGGGATCCATGCCGCGAACTCAAGGCGTCTCCACGGTGCCGATCCTGTTCCGCTGCATCCCCCGATTGCTGTCACGGCATGGATACCAGGGTCTCCGCGACGCCGCTTCGCGGCTGCTTCGCACTGGTATGACGAACGCGGAGAGCCTCGGCTAATTCCGGATGCTGGGCTGCTCTCTACCTCTCGAACTTCCTGATTGCCTCGGCGGTGACGGGCTGGAAGAAATTCACCAGATTGCCGTCTGGGTCGCGGAACAGCAGCGAGCGGTTGCCCCAGGGCATGGTGGTGGGCTGCTGCACGATCGTGTTCTTGATAAGGTCCGACAGCCGGGCGAATTCGGCATCGACGTCGCCGACGCGGAATTCGAGGATGGCCGTGTGGTTGTCGGCGGGACGGGCGATGTCGCCGCCGAACAGCATCAAAGTGCGCGTGCTGCCGATCGCCAGCGTGCAGGCCGGTGTCGCCAGTTCGGCGAAGTCTTCCGTGTATACCGTCACCGGCATGCCGGTGATCTCGCCGTAGAAGCGCACGAGGCGCTGGACATCTGATGTGATGATGCGGACAGAGACGAAATTCATCGCATTGGCTCCTTGATCTCGAAGCCGCGACCGGCTCCCGACCGATCCATAGACCAGGTCTCCTGCCAGCTTTCTGTCAGGAGATGGGTTGCGATGGCCGCGCTTGCGGCTCGGACCAGACCGGCGGCAGGCCGAAGGCTGCGAACAAATCGGGTCCGAGCGGGCGGACATAGACCGTCAGCGCGGCGATCTGGCCGTCGGCCGGCTCGATGACGTGCAGCGATTGCGCGCGCCACGCGGCATCCTGATGGCGCTGCGCATAGATCGCCACAGCGGGCTGGCCATTGGCCCTTGTCGCCACCGCGCGGTAACCGGCGAAATTGTTCCACACGGTGTCGAAGAAACCGTGGATCGCCTGGCGGCCCTGGTACCAGTCGTGCCAGGGCGGCATGTGGTAGGTGGCATCCTCGCGCAGGAGTTCGATGAAGCCGTCGAGATTGGCGGCATCCCAGGTCCTGATATATCGTTCGAGCAGCAGGTCCTCGTCGGCGCTCGGCCGCGCGCGCTGCAGTGGCCGCCCCTTGGGAAAGCGTTCGCCGAGTGTGGCGCGCGCCCGCTGCAGGGCGCTGTTGATCGACGCCGTAGAGCCGCCCAGCAATTGCGCCGCCTCCAGCGCCGACCAGCCGAGCACGTCGCAAAGCAGGAGCGCGGCGCGCTGCCTGGGCGGCAGAAGCTGGATCGCCGCGACGAAGGCAAGCCGGACGGCCTCGCGGGTTTCGTAACGCGCTTCGGGGCCCGGTTCGCCGTCGGCGAGATTCGGCAGCTCGGCGTCGGGATAGGGCTCCAGCCAGGTCAGTTCGGCGGCTGGGCCAGCGGCGGCGCGGCCTTCGGTCGGCGGCCGTGCCGGCTCTTCGAGAATGCGGCGCGTCGACGACCTTGCCTTGATCGCGTTGAGGCAGCTGTTGGTGGCAATGGCGTAGAGCCAGCCACGCGGCGAGCCGTGGCCGCCGAATTGCGAGCGGCCGCGCCATGCTTTCAGGAAAGTGTCCTGGACGAGGTCGTCGGCCTCGTGGAGCGAGCCCATCATGCGGTAGCAGTGCAGCTTGAGTTCGCGGCGGTGGGCGATGGTCAGGCGCTCGAAAGCGGGCCGGTCGAGGACCGGCCGGCCCGATGGCCCGGCAGGAGCGTCTGTCATTTCGAGCTCGCCATGATTTCGGGCCATCCTGCGCGCCTCACGCCACCGCCGCAAGGCCGCTGCCGCTCACCGTGAAGGCGGTGCCCTGCATCTTGCCGGCAGCGAGCGCGACCACGGCACTGGCGACATCGGCGGGCGTCTGCATATCGGTCATGCTGGCCAGGAAATCCGCCGGGCTGATGCCGAGATAGGCCGAAACGCTCGATATGCCGCGCTGGCCGACGCCGGTGCCGGCCATGATGCGCATCGGCGCCAGCGCCATGAAGCGCAGGCCAAGGCCAAGCCGGTCGGCTTCCTTCTGGCTATGGGCGGCGAGGAACAACTGCATGCGCTTGGCGCCGGAGTAGCCACCGGAATTCGGTGGGCCGCCGCTGAATGCAGCGCCGCTGGAGATCAGCACCACGCGGCTGCCGGGCTTCAGCCCGCCGCGCAGCGCCGCCCGGCAGAACAGGAAGGACGCCTTGACGTCCATTTCCCAATTGGCCGAGAACTCGTCCCAGCTCTGGTCCTGAAGCGGTGCCGACGGGGCGAAGGCACCGGCGCAGATCACCAGCACGTCCGGTTCGAGCGCCGCGAACACTGCCTCTGGCGCGGCCTCCCGCGTGGCGTCCGCCGCCAGCGTCCTTACGCCCGACGCCTCCCAGGAAAGTTCCTTCAAAGCGTCCGCGCCCCGGGCGACGGCGAGCACGGTTGCTCCCTCGCTCAGCGCGGCTTCCACGATGGAGCGGCCGACGCCCCGGCTGCCTCCGACCACGACGACATTTTGACCTTTCAACGATCCCATGGATCACCTCGCTTTCCGGCCCGGAGGATTCCGGCGCCTAATGATCAGGACAGCGGAGGCGGGTGGAAATCATCGGTGGTGGCGAGGATTTTTTGAGGCATTGTCCGGCCGCCACCCGCCGAAAAGGCCAGCAACGCAAAGGAACGCTCACGCCCCCAGCAACGCCAGTTCCTCCGCCGTCAAATGCCGCGCCGTGCCCTTGGCGAGGTTGCCGAGCGGCAGGCTGCCGATGGCGATACGGATGAGGCGCTTGACCTCGATGCCGTGAGCAGCAAGCAGGCGGCGGATGTGGCGGTTCTTGCCTTCGTCGAGCACGATCTCCAGCCAGGCGGTGCGGCCGCCGCTGCGCAAAAGTTCGATCGAGTTTGCCGCCAGCGTCTCGCCGTCGACGGTGACGCCGGCGCTCAACCCGTCCAGCGTCGTTTCATCCGGCACCGTGGCGACCTGCACGTGATAGGTCTTGGGCAGATGCGAGGCCGGATCCATCAGCCGGTTGGCGAAGCGTGTGTCGTTGGTCATCAACAGCAGGCCTTCGCTCGCCTTGTCGAGGCGGCCGACCGGCGAGACATAAGGCAAATCGAGCCCTTCGAGACAGGCATAGACGGTGTCGCGCTGTTGTGGATCGTCACGGGTGGTGACCACTCCGCGCGGCTTGTTCAGCATCAGATAGACCTTGCGCTCGGCAACGACAGCATCGCCATCGACGACGATGCGGTCGCGGCTCATGTCGACGCGCAGCGAGGCATCGCGCACCACCTTGCCGCCGACGCGCACGCGGCCGGCCGCGATCAGCACCTGCGCCTGCGTGCGCGAACACAGGCCGAGTTTTGACAGTGCGCGGTTCAGGCTGACGCCAGCGCTCGCCGGCCTGCCGGTGTGGTGTGTGTGCCTTGGTGTCATGGCCGTAATGCCGGTGTCGCTCAGGCCGACTGATGGCACGGGCGGCGCCGGCTTCGCAAGCCGGGCGAGGTGGGTTTCGGCACCGCCGCGCTCCACGGCGCCCCCCTCTGTCCTGCCGGACCCGACCCTACGCTATCGCTCCGGGCATTCGTCGTTCGGAAAGCCAAGCAATTGGCTTCCCGTCCGCTTCGCGGACCACTCCTCCCCCCACGAGGGGGTAGATCGGAAGCTCGAATGTCGGCTCTCTCTGCCGCGACCGCCTCAGGCGGCTGCCTTCTCGGCCGCGATGCCGTTCAAGACCTGGATCACATCGACCGGCAGCTTCAGCTCGGCCGCCGCCAGATTCTCCCTGAGATGCCCGACCGACGAGGTGCCCGGGATGAGCAGGATGTTGGGGGAGCGCTGCAACAGCCAGGCGAGCGCCACCTGCATGGGTGTCGCGCCAAGTTTTTGCGCGACGTTGGCAAGCGTGCTCGACTGCAGCGGCGTGAAACCGCCGAGCGGGAAGAACGGCACATAGGCGATGCCGTCGGCGGCAAGCTCGTCGATCAGCGCGTCATCCTGACGATGCGCGATGTTGTATTGGTTCTGCACGCAGACGATGTCGACCATGCCGCGCCCCTGCGCGATCTGTTTGCGCGTGACATTGCTCAGGCCGATATGGCGCACAAGGCCCTGGCGCTGCAGTTCCGCGAGCGTGTCGAGCTGCGGCTCGAGCGATCCTTCGGCGGGTCCATGTATCCCATGCATGGAGCGCAGGTTGACGACCTCGAGCACATCCAGCCCGAGATTGCGCAGATTGTCGTGTACGGCCTGCGTCAGCTCCTGCGGTGACATTGCGGGTATCCACGATGCATCCGCCCCGCGCTTGGCACTGATCTTGGTCACGATGGTGAGGTTGGCGGGGTAGGGGTGCAGCGCCTCGCGGATGATCTGGTTGGTGATGTGCGGGCCGTAGAAATCGCTGGTGTCGATGTGGTCGACGCCGCTGGCAATGGCCTCGCGCAGCACGGCGAGCGCGGCGTCGCGGTCCTTTGGCGGGCCGAAGACGCCCGGTCCGGCCAGTTGCATGGCGCCGTAGCCGAGGCGCTTCACGGTGCGGTCGCCGAGTTTGAAAGTTCCGGCCTTGCTGATGTCGGTCATGGTGTCATCTCCTTTGGGTCAGCCAGATATAGACAACGCGCACTTGAACGATAATATGGTGCAATCAGCACGGCCTGTGCGGAAAGGCGAACAATGGCGGCGGATCTGGGCGACCTCCAGGCGTTCATGGCGGTGGCGCGCGCCGGCGGCTTCCGCGAGGCAGCCCGGGTTGGCAGCGTCAGTGCCTCCAGCCTCAGCGAGACGGTGCGGCGGCTGGAGAGCGCGCTCGGCGTGCGGCTCCTCAACCGCACCACGCGCAGCGTGGCGCCGACCGAAGCCGGCGCGCGCCTGCTCGAGCGGCTCGGCCCCGCGCTCGGCGAAGTCGATGCGGCGCTCGACGTGGTCAACGGTTTTCGCGGCCGCCCGACCGGCACGCTGCGGCTCAACGTGCCGGTCGTCGCGGCGAAACTGGTGCTGCCGCGCCTTTTGCCGCCTTTCCTCGCCGCCTATCCCGACATCCGGCTGGAAGTGACCGCCGAGGACAGTTTCGTCGACATACTGGCGAGCGGTTGCGACGCCGGCATCCGCTATGGCGAGCGGCTGGAGCAGGACATGATCGCCGTGCCGATCGGCCCGCGCCGGCAGCGCTTCGCCGCCGCCGCCGCTACGGCCTATCTCGACCGGCACGGCCGGCCCGGCCATCCACGCGACCTGCTCGATCATGCCTGCCTGCGCGGTCGCTTCGCCAGCGGCTTCACGCCGCCCTGGGAGTTCGAACGCGACGGTGAGGTGGTGAGCGTCGACCCAACCGGCCCGCTGCTGGTCAGCACCGGTACGGCAATGGCGCTTGCGCTCGAGGTGGCGGTCGCCGGCGGCGGCATCGTCTCGCTGTTCGAGGACTGGCTGCGCCCCTATTTCGACGACGGCCGGCTGGAGCCGGTGCTGGAGCCCTGGTGGCAGGAATTTTCAGGCCCGTTCCTCTACTATCCCGGCCGCCGCCTGACGCCAGCGCCGCTGCGGGCTTTCATCGATTTTGTCGGTGGGATGCGGTGGGGGTGATCCCGGACCGATATCGTGCCGGGTGCCGACTACCGCGACATCTTGCGCGCTTCGGCGGCGCGCGGCGAAGGCGTCACGCCGCCGGACGCTCTCGAGGAGTGGATCGCCGGCATCATGGCCTCGCAGAAACTTGTCAGTCACCGTCAGGTCCGGCTTGCCGACGGGCGCTGGCTCGATGTGCGCACCCGGCCGACCGGCGATGGCGGAAGCCTCAGCATGTTTTCCGACATCGCCGAGGCCAAGCAGGTCGAGGCCGAACTGATGGCCGCCAATGAGAAGCTGAACCTCCTGGCGCACCGCGACGGCCTGACCGAACTGTTGACGCGGCGCGCCTTCGACGAAGCGCTGGCGCGCCAATTCGCCCGCGCCAGCCGCAACGCAATGCCGCTCAGCCTGCTCATCATCGACGTTGACTGTTCAAGCGGTTCAACGACCATTACGGCCATCCGGCAGGCGAGTGCGTGCGCGTCGTCAGCCACTGCATCGAGGCGGCAGCCCGCCGGCCGGCAGACGCCGCCGCCCCCTATGGCGGCGAGGAGTTCGGGCTCATCCTGCCCGAGACCGACGCGCATGGGGCCTTCGTCATCGCCGAAAACCTCAGGAGCAAGGTGCGCGGCCTCGCTATCGGGCATGCCGGCAGCGAAAAAGGCATCGTCACCGTCAGCATCGGTGTCAGCACCTTCGAGGCCGCCGCCGCCATCGAGATCGCCGATCTTCTGAGCCGCGCCGACGAGGCGCTCTACGGCGCCAAGCCGCGGGGCGGGACCGGGTGCATGGCTGGCGTCCGCACCTCAGCGGCCAACGCTCGACCGGTTCGCGGCGCAAGACTTGAGCCTTCCCAAATCCTGGGGGCCGGGTTGCCGGTAGAGTTTGGATCGAGGCTGAGCTGGCGATTGCCTGAATGAGGATCAGGCCAGGCACCTTCAACCGCTGTGAACTGAATCTGCGCTGGCGGGATCGAGCTTCACAAGACGAGCCTTCGCCTCGCCGACGCGTTGTTGCGCCGATCGTATCCTGTCACAAAGCCTCAGATTGATACCAACGCCACAGTCCTCGTCCAGCATCGCGTTTGCACGTTCGAGGGCGAGTTCCGCTCGGTTAAGTCGCTGCCTTGCCCTGGCCAGTTCCAAGGTCAGAAGTTCCATTACTGCTGTTTCCGTGGTTACGGTCCCTTCAGGTGGGAAACCGTTGCCGGTCGTTTTGGTTCCGGCTGTTCGCGCGCAGCTGCATTCGCTGCCGCGCGCGCCCTTGACGGCCTTCAGGACGGCCTTGGATGGGCAAGGCTGGTGTCGAAAGTGTCCGGCAGGACAGGTGTGCCATTGGGCGCAGTCGAGGCTGTCGTCATCCTGTCGACCGCCGGGATGATGACCATGCGGGCATGCTGCTCCGGCCACAATGGCTTTCCGAAAAGGAAGAACGTGCTGGCGAGAAAACAAACCAGCAAGAGGATGGCCAAGGTATTGGCGATGATCTCACCAAGCTGCATTATCTCTCCTCCAAATCACGCACCTGCAATGGGCAACGAGCACCAGCGGACTAGGTTCAACGTGTGGGACCAATGCGCCTGATACTTCGGACTTCAGTCCGAGTTGCGGGTCGAACGATAAAGGCACAACCTGCCTGCGCACCGGCCGAGCCCCCACCAATGGTGGCAGCCGGAGCATGGCCCGGCCTGCTTGCAACGTACCGAGCCCTCCGCCAAGGCAGGCCGGGCTGCCTCTCCTGAAGCATCATGAACGGACCGCGATTTCCGCGGGCAGCGGCGAGCGTTGATTCCTCGGCAACGGTTAAGCCCGATCCGCGGGGTGACGGAAAGCACGCCGAGATCCGTTAGACAGGGATTGTATGGACGCATCCGCTGTCCCATCGCCTCAACTCGGCGCCACGATTGCCAGTGAAAAACGACAAGGGCCGCTACCAGCTCACGGTAAAGCTGACGAGCAGGACGGCGATCAGGGCCGATAACGGGACCGCCATCAACAGCGCCGCCTCCATAAGTCGGGCTTCCTTGTCGCTGAACATCAGGATCTCCTCACATCTCGGCCCGAAACCGGGGAATTCAGGGTTCGCCCACCGCATGGAAGCAGCGGGCGAACCCTATTGGCGCAGGAAGGGACGTTAGCTGCGCCAATTCGAAAAACACGCGCGGTCGCAGTCCGACTTTCGCCGGCTACCTGCCGGTGACCTTGCAGCGAACAACGAGCGTGAAAGGATGGTCGTTCCCGGCGGCGGCTCCGGCAGGACCATTGCGTTTTGAGATGGGACCTAAGTCTGGGGCAGGCCGGACCGAAGCCCAATCCTGGAACATTCAATCCCGCCTGAAGTTCGATCGGCAGCGCGGTGACAATGTTGTAGCTGCGTGGATTTCATATGGAGGAACTGATGAAAAAGAATCTTGCCGCCGTAGCCGCGGTTCTGTTGCTCGCAGGTGTCGGCGCGGCCGCCGCCGAGGACGTCGTCATCCAGCCCGAGCAGGAAACTGTGATCAAGGAATATGTGAAGAAGCAGCCGCTGGCTTCGGTCAAGGTTCCCGGCGTGGAACTCAATGTCGGCACGGCCTTGCCAGATACCGTTGAACTCCACGAAGTTCCCAACGTCAAATATCGCTACACCGTGATTGACAACCGGACGGTGGTCGTGGATCCGGGCACCCGCAAGATCGTCAAGATCATCGAGTAGCCGCGCCGGCCCGCCGCCCGGCTGGTGGCGGGCCGGCTACGCAAAATGCGTTGCCCGAGCAATCAAAATTCGCGCGGGTCGTTGCCGATCTCGCGCCTGCTAATCCTGCATCATTACGATGGGTCCGCCTCCTGCAGTTCGCGGCGCCGGGCCAGCGCGCGAATTCGGTCGGCGACCTTGCCGTCCACCGGGTTGTAGACGGTCAGGCTCAGATCCGGCCGGCCGTCGACCGCGAAGGCCGAATATTCGAGCTCGATGTCGCCGAGCTCGGGATGCTTCAGGCGCTTTGTCCCGTCGCCATGGCTGAGCACGTCGTTTTCCCGCCACAGGGCGGCAAACTCGGGACTGGCGCTGCAAAGCTCGTCCACGAGCTGGGCGACTTCGGACACCGCGCCGGCGCGTGCCGCGTCGGCCCGGAACGCGCCGACCACGAAGCGGGCGAGGTTCTCCCAATCGTGCTGCTTGGCGCGGATAGTGGGGCTCAGGAACATGAAACGCAGGATGTTGCGCTGACCCGGGGGCAAGGTGCTGTAGTCGGTCATCACGATTTGCGCGGCGCGGTTCCAGGCGACGACATCCCAGGTCGCCGTCTTGATCAAGGCCGGGCTTGCCTCGAGCGTGTCGATAAGGCGCTGCAGCCTGGGGCTGACGCCGTCGGCGCCGATGTAGCGGACCTCGGGCGGACGGCCCAGCCCCAGCATGAAAAGATGTTCGCGCTCGGCCTCGGTCAGCAGCAGTCCCTTGGCGATCCGGTTCAGCACGTCCGCCGAAGGCGCGCCGCCGCGGCCCTGTTCAAGCCATGTGTACCAGGTCGGGCTGATGTTGGCGCGCTGGGCGACCTCTTCCCTGCGCAGTCCCGGCGTGCGCCTGCGCCCCGAGAAGCCGAACGACGAGGGGTCCAGCCGGGTGCGCCGGTCCTTCAGAAAAGCTGCGAGCGAACCGGCGGAATTGTTGGGCATCCTGTTAGTCATTATACCATGATAAGGTCACTACTTTAATGGAATAATAGACCAGCGATACTGCGCGGGCAACTGTGCGGGAGATTTTGCATGCGTATCTTTCTTACCGGCGCCACCGGCTTCATCGGTTCGGCGATTGTCCCCGAACTTCTTCAGGCCGGCCATCAGGTAATCGGCGTCACTCGTTCGGATGCCGGCGCCGAGGCGTTGGCCGCCGCGGGCGTGGAGGTGTATCGCGGAACCCTCGAGGATCCCGAGGGCCTGCGCGACGGCGCGGCGAAGGCGGAAGCGGTGATCCACACGGCCTTCGACCATGATTTTTCGAGGTTCGCCGAGAATTGCGAAAAGGACAGGCGCGTCATCGCGGCACTCGGCCAGGCACTCGCCGGCTCCGACCGGCCGCTGGTGATCACGTCGGGCACCGGAATGGGCGCCCCCGGCCATGGCCAGTTGGCGGTCGAGGACGTCTTCAACCCCAGCCATCCCAATCCGCGCGTCGCCTCCGAACTCGCCGGGAATGCTCTGCTGGAGGCGGGCATCAACGTGTCGGTGATGCGGCTGCCGCAGGTCCATAACACGGTCAAGCAGGGGCTGATCTCGCCGCTCATCGAAATCGCGCGCCAGAAAGGCGTCTCGGCCTATGTCGGTGAAGGCCGCAATCGCTTTGCGGCGGGCCATCTCCTCGACGCGGCGCGCCTCTACCGTCTTGCAGTGGAAAAGCGGCAGCCGGGCGCGCGTTATCACGCGGTCGGCGAGGAAGGCGTCGAGGTCCGCGCGATCGCCGAGGCGCTTGGCCGGGGGCTGAACCTGCCGGCCGTTTCGATCGCGCCTGAAAAGGCGGCGGAGCATTTCGGCTGGATGGCGATGTTCGCCCCCATGGACCTGCCGGCCTCCAGCGCGCTGGCCCAGGCACGACTCGGCTGGCGTCCGACCGGGCCGACGCTGATCGCCGATCTCGACGCCATGCGACACTGACGCGCGTAAGAGGCGGCCTTAGCCAGGGGTGACGGCGTAGCGCAAATGGACGAGCCCATGCGCGAGGGCTTTGCAATCCGTGAGCGACAACCGCATCTTGCCGGCAAGGCCGCTTTCACCGAACTCGACAAAGCCCTGGTTTGCCGCCCGCGCGTCGAGCGCGGGGGCAATCAGTAGGCTGAGCTCATCGACCAGCCCCGCCGCCAGGAAGGAGCCGTTGATGCCGGCGCCGCCTTCGAGCAGCAGGCGGCGAATGCCGAGCTCACGGGCAAGCACGTCCAGCATGGCGGCGAGATCGATGCCGGGCGTTCGCGACACGATATATGACACGCCGTCGCCGGCGAGCTCGGCCAGATGGCTGTCCTCGACATCATGCCCGAGCAGCACCACGACATGGTCGCCGCCGATGTCGGGTTTGGCGAAGTGCAGCTTGCCCGAGGCATCGAGCGCCACGGCAAAGCTGCCCGCTTCGCGCCGCGCGAAATGATGCGGCCGCTCGACCTTGCCCACATGCGCGGGCGGATGCGCGGCGGCCTTGCTCATCTCGGCCATGGTGACGCGGCCGACGATCCAGGCATCACCTTCGAGGTCGTTGTGGATCTGCTCATAGAGGCCCGACCACTCCGCCCGGCTGCCGTCGGGGCTTTCGGTATAGCGGCTCGGATGAAGGCTGCCATCGAGCGAGGCAAGCATATGGCAGATGATGCGCGGCTTCATATGCTGTCTCCATTTCGTCGGCTTGGCCGCCCCAAAGGTAGTGCCGTACCGGGAAAATGGAAGCCGATGCGGTGTGCCTTGAGGCTGCAAGCCCCGGCAGGTAAAATGACTGGATCTACGTGACTATGGGCCGGCGCATGGCGAACATGATCCTGTTTCACTCGGTTCTTGGCCTTCGCCCGATCGAGCGTCATCTTGCGGAACGCCTTCGCGCCTGCGGCCATGCGGTCGCACTGCCAGACCTTTATCAGGGTGCGGCGACGGACGATCTCGACGAAGGGTTCGCGATCAAGGCGCGGATCGGTTGGGATGCCATATGCCTGAAGGCGCGAGAGGCTCTGGCCTCGACGCCGGGCGATGCGGTGCTGGCGGGCATCTCGATGGGCGCCGGCGTGGTGGCAGAATTCTGGGCGTCGCGGCCGCTGGCAGCGGGTGTTCTGCTGTTGCATGGGTTGGCGACCGTGCCTGCCAACACACGACCCGGCTTGCCGATCCAACTGCATGTCGCGGACACCGATCCACTGTTCCCTGAGCCCGACGTCAGCGCCTGGCAGGAAAGCGCGGAGGCAGCGAAAGCGGATGTGCAGGTTTTCCGCTATCCAAACGCGGGACATTATTTTTCCGACCCGGCACTGCCCGACTACGATGCAACGGCGGCCGCGCAGCTCTGGAGCCGCTCCTTGGCGTTCCTGACGTAGAAGGCCTTCGGACCGAAGAGTCCAAAGTTTCCGACAATTCCGACAAGTCGCTGTCCGGCTCTGTTATATCGATGTTGCACAAACGGTTGACCCTGGGTTAGCATCCTCTTGTTGACGCCGATCGGAGGAATTTAGGCGGTCAGCTGGAGCGGCATGCGTTCTTGGCGCAAGGAGGATGCTCCAACACTTTAACCGGCGCGTGATCCTTCCTGAAACCGGTCCCGGTTTTTAGGGACGTGCGCTTCTGTGGAGGAGGAACCCATGAACAGACGCGAATTCCTGATGACGTCCGTGGCCGCGGGCGCCATGATGCTGGCCGCACGCTCGGCTTTCGCCGCGGACAAACTGACCATTCTCGGCTCGGTGCCCAGTCTCGGCTTTCCGTTCTTCGTGCACATGCTGAACGAGATCAAGGCCGAAGCGCAGGCGCAAGGCGTCAACCTGACCGAGAGCGACGGCCAGAACTCGGCCACCAAGCAGACCGCCGACATCGAGGCGGCCCTGGTGCAGAAGGTCAACGCGATCGTCATCTCGCCGCTCGACGTCAACGCGCTGGCGCCAGCCATCGAGGAAGCGGTCAAGGCCGGGGTTCCCGTGGTGACGATCGACCGCCGCGTCGACGGTGTCCAGGGCATCCTTGCCCATGTCGGCGCCGACAACGTCAAGGGCGGCGAGGCGGAAGCCCAGGCCGTGGTTGCGGCATTCCCCAATGGCGCCAAGCTGTTCCACCTGCAGGGCCAGCCGGGCGCGGGTCCCGCGATCGACCGCAACAAGGGCGTGCACAATGTGCTCGATCCGCTGAAGGACAAGTACCAGATCATCTATGAGCAAACCGCCAACTTCGCCCGCGCCGAGGCGCTGACGGTGACGGAAGCCGGCCTTGCCGCCAACGGCAAGCCGGACGCCATCATCTGCGCCAATGACGATATGGCGCTGGGCGCGCTCGAAGCGTGTGCCGCGCGCAACTTCAGCGACGTCAAGATCTACGGCTTCGATGCGCTGCCGGAAGCGCTGGTCGCCGTCCGCGACGGCAAGCTCGCCGGCACGGTCGAACAGTTCCCCGGCAAGCAGTCGCGCACCGCCGTGCAGATCGCGGTCGCCTACGCCAAGGACAAGACTGAGCCGAAGGAGAAGCTGGTGCTGCTGACGCCCATCGTCATCGGCAAGGACAATCTCGACAAGGCGGAGAGGCTGAACGAGACGAAGTAGGGCAGTCAGCTTCGATTGATAAGCCGGCGGGACAGCGCCCCCCTCTGTCCTGCCGGACTGTCCGGCGGGACAGAGGGGGGCGTTCAAGCGCAACCTGGCTAATCTAGGGGTGACAACAAGGAGAAGTCTTTGCCTTTAGTTGAGGCCGCATCCCCGGTCCTGCTTGCCGTCGAGGGCGTCACCAAGCATTTCGCCGGCGTCACCGCGCTGAGCGATGTCTCGCTCGATGTCCGCCGTGGCGAAATCCTCGGCCTGCTTGGGGAGAACGGCGCGGGAAAATCGACGCTCTTGAAAATCCTGTCCGGTGTCATGCCGCCTTCCGGCGGCCGCATCACCTTCGACGGCGCCGACTACCAGCCGGCGAGCCCGCAGGATGCCAAGCGGCACGGCATCGTCACCATCTACCAGGAGCTCAGCCTGATCCCGACGCTGACGGTGGCGGAGAACATTTTCATTGGCCGCGCGCCGACCGGCCCGCTCGGACTGGTGAGCTGGCGCAAGATGGAGCAGGATTCCCGCGCCATCATTGCCCGCGTCGGTCTCTCCATCGACCCGATGACGCCGGTGTCGGCGCTGTCAGTGGCCGAACAGCAGCTGGTCGAGATCGCCCGTGCATTGTCTTTGAAAAGCCGCCTGATCATCATGGACGAGCCGACTTCGGCGCTGACCGAGACAGAGGTGCAGCGCCTGCTGTCGATCATGGACCGGCTGCGCAAGGACCATGTCGCGATCATGTTCGTCACCCACCGGCTGGAAGAGGCATCCGCCATCTGCGATCGCATGACCGTGCTGCGCGACGGCAGGCTGGCGGGGCATCTCGACCGTCAGGGCGGGCCGATCAAGCTGCCCGCCATCATCGAGAAGATGGTCGGCCGCGCCGCCTCCGAGCTTTACGCGCGGCCGGCGCAACGCGCGGTGGCCGGCGATGTCGTGCTTTCCGTGCGCGGCTTGCGCACCGTGCGCGACCCCGAGGCGCCGCATGCCATCGTGCTCGACGGCGTCGACATAGACCTCAAGGCCGGCGAGATCCTCGGCGTTGCCGGCCTCGTCGGCTCAGGCCGCACCGAGCTGGCACGCGCCATTTTCGGCGCCGACCGGATAGCTGCGGGAACGATCACGCTCGACGGCAGGGAAATCGCGCCTGCTTCGCCGGCCGACGCCATCGCGCTCGGCATCGGCCTGGTGCCGGAGGACCGCAAGCACCAGGCGATCTTTGCCGCGCTTGGTATCCTGCCGAACTTCTCGGTCGCCTCGCTTGGGCGTTTCAGCAACGGCTTCGGCTTCATGGCCGAGCGGCGCGAGCGCGACGCGCTGTCGGGGTTCAGGAAGATGCTGTCGATTCGCATGGCGTCGGCCGAACAGGCGATCGAAGGCCTGTCGGGCGGCAACCAGCAGAAGGTGATCCTGGCGCGCTGGCTGGCGCGCGACCCGAAAGTGCTGATCGTCGACGAGCCGACGCGCGGCGTCGATGTCGGCGCCAAGGCGGAAGTGCACCAGATCCTGGTGCAACTGGCGGCGCGCGGCATCGCGGTGATGATGATCTCGTCCGAACTGCCCGAAGTGCTGGCCGTGTCGGACCGCATCGTCACCATGCGCAAGGGGCGCATCACCGGGCAGATGCCGGGCGTCGAGGCAAACGAGGAAAAGCTGATGGAATTGATGGCGCTCGACAGGCAGGATACGCCGCGACAGGACGCGCCGGCACAGGATGCGGAAGGGCAGGCACGATGAGCATCGCCGAGGAACAGAACCAGCGTGGCGGCGTGACGATCGCCCGGCTTTTGATGAGCTTCGGGCCGCTGCTGTTCCTGGCGGCGCTGGTCGTCGTCTTCACCGTGCTGAAGCCGAGCTTCATGGACCCGATCAACCTGTTCAACATCACCAGGCAGATATCGATCACCGGGTTGATCGCGCTGGGCATGACCTTCGTCATCCTCACCGCCGGCATCGATCTGTCGGTCGGCTCGCTGCTCGCCTTCTGCGGCATGGTGGCGGCCGTGGTGGCCAAGGGCGGCACCGCCAACACGCTGTCGCTGTCGACGTCAGGCACGCAGGGCTATGGCTGGTTCGCGGCGCTGCTGGCCGCCGTCGTGGTCGGTGCGCTCGCTGGCGGCGTGCAGGGGGTCGCGATCACAAGGCTGAAAGTGCCGCCCTTCGTCGTCACGCTGGGCGGGCTGACGGTGTTCCGCGGGCTGACGCTGACCATTTCCAATGGCGGTCCGATCTCCGGCTTCGACGCCTCGATGCGCTGGTTCGGCACCGGCCTGATCGGCCCGGTGCCGGTGCCGGCGCTGATCTTCGCCGTCGCCGCCATCCTGTGCCACATCGTGCTGCGCTACACCCGCTATGGCCGTGCCGTCTATGCCGTCGGCGGCAATGCCGAAGCGGCACGACTGTCGGGCCTGCGCGTCGACCGCATCCTGGTCTCTGTCTATGTCATCGTCGGCTTCTTCGCCGGGCTCGCCGCCTTCGTGCTGTCGGCGAGGCTGAATTCTTCCGAAGCGGTCGCCGGCATCGGCTACGAGCTGACGGTGATCTCCGCCGTCGTCATCGGCGGCACCTCGCTGTTCGGCGGCATCGGCTCGGTCGGTGGCACGGTGGTGGGCGCGGCGCTGATCGGCGTGCTGCAGAACGGGCTGCAGTTCAACAACGTCTCTTCCTACACGCAAAGCATCGTCATCGGGCTCATCCTGATCCTGGCGGTGGCGTTCGACCGGTGGCTGAAATCACGGGTGAGGCGGTGAGGGGAGTTTTTTCCTTCTCCCCTTGTTGGGCCCGTTGCGCAATATTGCGGGAGGCTTGTTGTGAGGATTGAGGGCGGCCATTTTCGTTGCTTTGGAGGCTTTT